>JBJTXF010000100.1:0-4509 GCA_046082145.1 Limnohabitans sp.
CGATTTGTCGAGCCTGCCCACCGCGCAGCCCGCCAACCCCGTGGCGGCCACGATGGCCAGCCCGGTGGTGGCCGAGCCAGCACAAGAAGCCAAACCTATTCCAGCGTGAGCCAGGCATGCAATTTCACACAAACTCTCAAGTTAGCCGCTATGGCTCCGAATCATTCCTTGTCAAAGATTGATTTACTGGAGCCTATGCAATGAGAGCCAATCACCGCGCGATCGAATCCTACGGACAAGTCAAGGTCAGTACCGGCGTGTCCAAGGCCAGCAGTGTCGAACTGATTCAAATGTTGTTTGACGGCTTGATTGAAAGCATGTCTGCCGCCAAAGGTCATATTCAGCATGACAACATTGCCGAAAAATCCAAAGCCATTGCCCGAGCCAGCCGCATTGTGTTGGGCTTGCAAGGCGCGTTGGACTTTGAAAAAGGTGGTGAATTGGCCAAGAATTTGGATGAACTTTATAACTATGTCACAAGACGTTTGTTACACGTTAATGCCAGAAATGACTTGCAGGCCTTAGAAGAAATCTATGGTTTGATGATTGAAATTCGCAGTGCATGGGAAACTGTGCCTGAGTTGATTCCACGCTCGCAGCAAGCGAGCATGGCAATGAATTGAAAACATGATGTTTCGCGTCGGGTACTGTTTTTCAGGTACTCTCAGAGCATCGGATCTGAAGCAATGGGGTCGTTCGGTCCCTTTTGCTTTCACAGTGGAGTAAGAACATGGGAGCAGTAGGTCTGGTCGTATTGATGATCGCGGTGTTTGGCGTCTTTGTGGCGCACGGTGGCGATTTGACGCCAGTGATCAAGGCTGCGCCTTGGGAATTTGCGCAAATTTTTGGCGCAGCGGTTGCAGCTGCCATGATTGGTAACAGCAAAGCCGGTGTGGGCGCTGGTTTTGCAGCGGCTGGTAAGGTTTTCAAAGGCCCCAAATACCACAAAGAAGATTACTTGGCGGTCATACTGGTGGTGTCCAAAATATTGAAAACGCTCAAGGCAGAAGGTGCAGTGGCCTTGGAGCCACATATTGAAAACCCCGAGTCCAGCGCGATCTTCGCCGAATATCCGCCCATTCTTCAAGACCATGCTTTGCTTGACATGATTTGCGACACCATCCGCTTGATGGTGGTGTCCTCTGGTAATTTGAGCCCGTATGCGGTGGAAGATGTGATGACGGCTTCCATCAAAAACCACCATCACCACGAAATGATGAACCAGGCCTTTTGGGCTGGCATGGAAGGCGCATTGCCTGCGCTGGGGATTGTGGCTTGTGTGTTGGGTGTGGTGAAAACCATGGGCGCGATTGACCAACCCCCTCCTGTGCTGGGTGCCTTGATTGGTTCTGCGCTGGTAGGTACGTTCATGGGCGTGTTGTTGGCCTACGGTGTGGCGGGACCTTTTGCGATTCGCATCGGACAGGTGATTGAAGAAGACACAGAAATTTTGAAATGCGTGCAACAGCTCATCGTTGCGAATTTGCATGGCCACCCGATGCCCCTGGTGATTGAGGCGGCCCGATCGGTGATCAACCACCACAACAAACCGTCGTTCGGCGAAATTTTTGACGGCATGCGAGGCAAATAAACATGGCCGACGAGCAAGCCCAACCGGTGGCGGAGGTCGACCCCGACGCGCCACCCACGGACACACCTCCCGAAGCCCCTGCGGCAGCGCCAGAGGCAAACGAGGCGCTGGCGCCGGTCATCATCATCAAAAAAATGCCCGATGGGCATGGCGGTGCACACGGCGGTGCTTGGAAAATTGCGTTGGCTGACATGATGACCGCCATGATGGCGTTCTTCTTATTGATGTGGTTACTCGGTGCATCTAATGCTGACCAGCGCAAAAGCATTGCCGACTATTTCAAACCCACGTCACACAGTCTGACACCCGTCGGCCAATTGGCAGGTTCTAACGGTGTGCTCGGCGGTCGCTCCATCATCGACCCCGATGCATTTCCTTATGCCATGCGGCAAACCGGATTGCTCGAAAGACTCACTCCCAGGTCCGAGGGCGGCCCCAACCCCGACACAGACCCTGGTCCTGAAAACGAAAATGAAGCGAAAGATCCCAGCACAGGCACTGGCAAGAGCCAAGGCGGTAGCGATCCTGATCAGCTGACCAAAGAACAACGCAAAGAAATAGCCGAGCAGCAAGACAAAGAAAATTTTGAAAAACTGGAAAAAGACATCAAGGAAAAATTGGCTGAAAACAAAAAGTTTGAGCAAATCAAAGACCAGGTGTCTATCACCCGCGACAAAGAAGGCTTGCGTATAGAAATCATCGACAAAGCCGATTTCGCCATGTTCCCCAGCGGTGGCGTAGGGATGCAAGGCAAGGCAGCGGCTTTGATCAGCGAAGTGGCAGCTTCTTTGGCAGACATGCCCAACAAAGTCGCGATCCGTGGCCACACCGATGCAGTGCCTTTCCAAAACCCTGAAGGCAGAAACAACTGGTCGTTATCGGCCGAGCGGGCCGAGGTCACGCGGCAGTTGTTGCAGAAAAAAGGCATCAAGGAAGAACGCTTCACCCGCATAGAGGGCGTGGCTGACACCGATCCTTTCAACCCCAAGGACAAGTTCGATCCTCGAAATCGCCGCATGAGCATCACGGTGTTGAACCAAGACCCGCAGTGAACGTTGCATTAAGCAAGTCTTGGGCGCGCATCACATGCCCAAGCCTTCACACCAGCAGGGATGTCAAGCCGTGCGCAATTCGTATTTGTTGATTTTTTCAATCAACGTGGTGCGCTGTAAGTTAAGCAGTTTGGCGGTGCGGGAAACATTGCCCTGCGAGCGCTCTAGGGCTTGCTCAATGATGTTGCGCTCAATCTCTGCCAGCCGGTCTTTGAGCGACAAACCTTCGGGCGGCAAATGTGGCATGCCCTGAGCCAACATGATGATGCTTTCTATCTCGTTGTCTTGCGGCTCTGGTTGATCCACCATGGGGTTTGTGTCTTCAGCGGCTTGCATCTCTGCCAATACCTCGGGCGGCAAGCTCATTTCCTGATGGCTGGCGGGCCCACTGCGTTCAAGCAACTCAGCTTGTATGGGTACCAAAGCTTTGGGCAGTAAGTTTGAAGGTATAGCCCGCAATTCCAATTCTTGGCCGGCGTACAGCGTGCTGAACCGGTCTATCAAGTTGCACAATTCACGAACATTACCGGGCCAAGGGTAGTCCACCAAGGCTTGCAAAAACTCTTTCGAAAACCGCACAGCGGGTGCATGACCCAATTTGTAGTGGTTGGCGTAAAAACGCAGCAATTCAGGAATGTCTTCTTTGCGTTCACGCAAAGGCGGTGTGACCACAGGCAATACATTAAGCCGATAGTACAAATCTTCGCGAAAACGGCCCGCTTGTATTTCTGCTTCCAGGTCGCGGTGTGTGGCGGCTATGACACGCACATCGATGGCAATTTGTCGGGTAGCGCCGACCGGATCGATCAACCGCTCTTGCAACACGCGCAACAATTTGACTTGCATGTCAAGTGACATGTCACCGATCTCGTCCAAAAAGATGGTTCCACCATGGGCCAATTCGAAGCGACCGATGCGGTCTGCAACAGCGCCGGTGAACGAACCTTTGCGGTGTCCAAAGAGCTCACTTTCGAGTAACTCTTTGGGAATGGCAGAGCAGTTAATAGGTACAAAAGCACCGCCCACACGGTCGGATTGCTCATGCAAAGAACGGGCTAAAAGTTCTTTGCCGGTGCCACTTTCTCCCGTGATCAACACGGTCGCGTTGGAGTTGGCGATGGTCGAAACCAAGCGACGCAAGGCTTGGGCAAGGGGGCTGGTGCCAATGAAAAAAGATTGCGACTTCATACAGCGTGGATTGTCGCTGATGCCATGGTGCTGGCAAGTCGCCAAAAGTATTCGGACTCACAGGAATGTGTTTTTTTAAAGAAGATGCCCAAGCGGTCGATTCTTTGCATGTACCCCATGAATCATTTGTGTCTGGATGAGCCAGTCACCGATGGCTTCACACAGAGAGGAAATCACCATGTTTTACCGTTTGACCTTGACGCTGGTTGCGATGGCTTCATTGACAGCTTGCGAATCGATTCGTCCCTATGCTGCAGCACCAGCACCGGTGGTGACTGTCGCAGCTCCCGCACCGGCAGCTGCCCCCAAAACCATGCAGTCCCCATCCGAGCCTTCGCCTGCTTCAATGATTACACCGATGCTCGAGCGCAAAGAAACCATGGTGGCGACGGGGTATGCCGTGATCAGTATCCAAAACCACAAGAACCCAGCACAGCAACGCTTGCTGGCAATTCGCGCTTCCAAACTTGATGCTTACCGCGCCTTGACTGAACAGGTGTACGGCCAGCAATTGGATGCCACCACCACCGTGGCAGACATGACAGTGTTGAATGACAATTTTCGCGCACGTGTAGAAGGCGTGATTTATGGCGCTACGTTGGTCAGCATCACACCGGTGGGAGACGACACCTACGAAACCACTTTGTCGTTGGATCGAAATGCGGTGCAAGATTTGCG
>JBJTXF010000101.1:0-5362 GCA_046082145.1 Limnohabitans sp.
AGAACTCGTTACGCAATTCTTCTGCCAATTTGAACATGTCTG
The DNA here is from genome assembly GCA_046082145.1 of Limnohabitans sp. GTDB lineage: Bacteria > Pseudomonadota > Gammaproteobacteria > Burkholderiales > Burkholderiaceae_C > Limnohabitans. Next base: position 43 of record JBJTXF010000101.1, read on the forward strand.
GTCGGTCAGGGTCGCACACCAATTGCACATAGCCTTCCCTGTCGCGCAGATCGACAAAAATCACGCCGCCATGGTCACGTCTGCGATTGACCCAACCACACAATGTCACGGTTTGTCCTTGTAGGGCTTCGGTCACCAAGCCGCAGTAATGGGAACGCATTGCCATGGTCAAAATTCTTTCGTTACAAGTTTCTAAAAAAGCAAGGGTGGCCCACAAGCAGGTGCGTTCAAGCGGATGGCTTGGCTGCGGGTGGATGATCTGTGGAAACTGCACCCATAGAAATAACGTAGGTCAACGCTTGGTCCACGCTCATGTCCAGTTCAATCACATCGACCGATGGAACTACCAGGAAAAACCCGCTGGTGGGGTTGGGCGTCGTGGGTACATACACACTGATGTGTCCCGCGCCCAGATAGGAAGCCACTTCTCCACTGGGCGTTCCCGTCTGAAACGCAATGGTCCATGCGCCTTGGCGTGGGTACTGGATCAACAAAGCCTTTCGGAAGGCATTGCCATTGCTTGAAAACAAAGTGTCGGAAACTTTTTTGACGCTGTTGTAAATAGATTTGACAATGGGTATGTTGGCGAATAACTTGTCCCACTGTGTCACCAACCAGCGACCGGCAACATTGGATGCAAAAGCACCGGTCACCACCAACACGACAAACACCAACACCACGCCGAGACCCCGAATTTGCAGTAAATGGGCAAAAGAGTCACCCATGCTTTGCGGCAATACGCTGCGCAAACCATTCAGCACATCGGCAAAAATCCCGTCCATGGCCCCCACCAACCAACTCAAGAGCCACAGTGTGATGGCCAAAGGCAACCAAACCAGCAGCCCAGCAAATATGTATTTTTTGATATTCATGACAGGCAACAATCAGGGTTAATGGCAGGCACACGACGGCGCGCAGGCGCTGGCAGGGGAGTTAACAGACACAGACGTGTCCGACTTAGAGGGCTCGCTGCTGGCAGGTGTAGTGCTGCCAGAGGCAGTATCAGCGTGCGCAGTGGCTGGGGTGGGGGCTGGGTTGCTGCTTTTGAAATCGGTGGCGTACCAACCCGACCCTTTGAGCTGAAAACCAGGTGCAGACAGTTGTTTAGAGAAACTGGGTTTGCTGCAATCTGGACAGAGGGTCAGCTCTGGGTCTGAGATTTTTTGTAACAGGTCTTTTGCGAAACCGCAAGCTCCGCACTTGTAAGCATAAATTGGCATGTTGTGATCGCAAGTTTCAAAAAGAATAGACAAAGCCGCTTATTGTAAGCTTTCGCCCCCGACAAAGGGAATCGAATGCCAAGGGTTTGTAACGATTACTTATACTACTGACGTCTGCTCTCACGCCGGCTTGGTCCTGACCACCCCACCCATCTTTCTGGAGTCAAAATCATCATGATTCATCGTTTTTCACTGGTACTCATTGCTGCTCTGACAGTTACCGCTTGCGGAAAAAAAGAAGAGCCCCCCGCAGCTGCACCGACCGCGCCTGTCAATGCTGAAGAAAAAGTACTCAATATCTATAACTGGCCCGACTATGTCGCCAAAGACTTGGTTGCCAATTTCGAAAAAGAGACAGGCATCAAGGTCAATTACCAGACCTTTGAAAACAATGAAGGACTGCAAGCAAAGCTTGTGGCTGGCAATACTGGGTATGACATCGTGGTACCCGGCTCGGTGTTTGTGAAAGCGCAAATCGATGCTGGCCTGCTGAAAAAACTCGACAAATCGCAAATCCCCAATTACAAAAATCTGGACACCAGCCTGATGTCCAAACTGACCAGCGTTGACCCTGGCAACGAGTATGTCATTCCTTGGGCCTGGAGTTTCACCACTGTCGCCATCAACAAAGCCAAAGTGGCCAAAGCCTTGGGCAGCACACCCCTGCCTGAAAACGCCTGGGATCTGGTGTTCAACCCCACCTACACCAGCAAACTCAAGTCCTGCGGCATTGCCTATCTGGATTCACCCACTGAAATCTTGCCGCCTGCGTTGCATTACATCGGTAAAAAAGCCTATTCTGAAGACGCAGCTGACCACAAAGCTGCGGGCGAAATGCTGGCCAAAGTGCGCAAAGACATTCGCTTGTTCTCTAGCACCATGATCGACGACTTGGCCGGCGGAAAAGCCTGTGCAGCACTGGGCTGGGCGGGTGACTTCATCCAAGCCGCCAACCGCGCAGCCGAAAACAAAAGCGGTGTAGAGATCGAAGTGATGTTGCCCAAAACCGGCGGTATGATCTTCTTTGACACGATTGCCGTTCCAGCTGACGCCAAGCACCCCAACAATGCCATGGCCTTCATCAACTACTACCTCAAAGCCGAGGTGTCTGCTTCGCAAACCAACGAACTCGGCTACCCGACCGCTACCAAGGCAAGCGTCCCCTTAGTTGCCCCTGAAGTGGCGCAAAACAAAGCAGTATTTCCTGATGATGCCAACTTGGCACTGATGGTTGCCCCCGAAGCCCTGGGCAATGCGACCCGCGAATCGATGACTTCGGTTTACACCAACTTCAAAAAGGGCAAGTGACTTTGTCGCAGCGGTGCTTTGCAGGCCACCGAATCACCGCTGCTTCACTGCTGATTTTTTGAACGTGTCATGACAGCCCCTTTGGTCTCTTGGCACCAGCTCGCGTTGCGTCATGGGCGCCATGTGGTGCTGGTGGTGCCTTGGTTTTGGTTGCTGCTGTTTTTCGCGGTACCGTTTTTTATTTTGTTGCGCATCAGCGTGACCGATATGGGCGAAGGCCTTGACCCATTTGCCCCCTTGATTGAGCTGCGCAACGGTATCGTTTTGTTGCATTTGAAGCTGGCCAATTACCTTTCATTGCTGCAAGACACAGATACTGGCGACTGGTTTCAAACGCTTTACACAGAGTCTTATCTTCTTTCGTTGAAGTACGCCTTGTGGACCACCTTGCTGTGTTTGTTCTTTGGCTATCCCTTCGCGTATTTTTTGGCATGCAGCCCTGCATCGGTGCGTCCTTTGCTTTTGCTGATGGTGATGTTGCCTTTTTGGACATCATTTCTATTGCGTGTATATGCATGGAAAGGTTTGCTGACCGAACAAGGCATCATCAACCACCTGATGATGGGAGTGGGTTTGATCAACGAACCCCTGCAATTACTATATAACGATGTGTCCATGCTGGTGGGTATGACTTATGTTTACTTGCCGTTCATGGTATTGCCCTTGTACGCCAATCTGGTCAAACTTGATGGCAGATTACTTGAAGCATCTCAAGATTTGGGAGCCACCCCTTGGCAAACCTTTTGGTTAGTCACTGTACCGCTTAGCCGCACAGGTATTGTGGCTGGCTCAATGCTGGTTTTCATTCCATGTTTGGGCGAATTTGTGATCCCATCGCTGTTGGGGGGGGCTGAAAACCTGATGATTGGCCGCGTGGTCTGGGACGAAATGTTCAGCAGCAACAACTGGCCTCGCGCCTGCGCCTTGGCGATTGTGATGATTGTGTGTGTGGTCATGCCATTGGCTTGGTACAACCAGCGTGTGACACGCAAAGCCGAAACGGAGATGCACACATGAGCCTAGGTTGGTGGCGACAACATGTTGGCAAATTCTGGCTGGCTGGCGTGTTTGCATTTTTTTATTTACCGCTGGCTTTTTTGGTGGTGTTTTCATTCAACAGCACACGGCAAGACAGTGTTTTTACAGGGTTTTCTCTGCGTTGGTACCAAGCCTTGGTCAACGACAGTCGCTTGGTCGATGGTTTTTTTCTGTCATTGAAAGTGGCTTTGCTCAGCGCCACACTGGGCACCGTGCTGGCCACGCTGGCAGCCTATGCGCTGGTTCGTTTTGGCGCGTTTCGAGGACGAGCTCTGTTCAACGCCATGCTCGCATCTCCGCTGGTCATGCCTGAAGTCATCATTGGCATGTCCTTGTTGCTGCTGTTTGTGGGCATGGAGCGCTTATTGGGCTGGCCTGGGCGAGGCAGTTTGACGATCGTACTGGGGCATGCATTGCTCGGTATGGCGTATGCCAGTGTGGTGATTCAGTCGCGGCTCAAAGACATGGACCGCTCGATCGCAGAAGCCGCGCTGGACCTGGGCTGCAGACCCTTTCAAGTCTTTTTTCTGGTGACATTGCCCAATATGTCGCAAGCTTTGATCGCGGCCTGGCTGCTGACCTTCACACTGTCTTTCGATGACGTGGTGGTGTCTGAATTTCTAGCTGGTCCGGGTGTCACCACTTTGCCACAAGTCATCTTCAATTACGCCAGGCGTGGTGTCAACCCGTCTATTTATGCTGCGGCCAGTTTGTTAATGCTGGCTGTGACGGTGGCGGTAGTCATTTATGGGGTTCACGCCGCACGGCAAGCGCGACTCAGCCAACGCTTGCCGCAAGGGTGATCAAGCGCCGCCCAAACTCCACAGGCCTAAAAGTGATGTGACAAACAAGCCTGCAAAAAAACCCAACGCCAATAGCAAAATGGCTTGCAATGTGCGGATGGTACGTTGTTGCAAGCGGATCAATTCGTGCAATTGGCGTTTTTCTTCTTCTTGATCGCGCTGCAAAAATGCATGTACTAAGCGAGGCAATTCAGGCAGCATTTTGGCAAGCCTCGGCGCTTCATCTTTGAGTTGCTTCCACAGTCGTTGCGGCCCGATCTGCTCGAGCATCCATTTCTCTAAAAAGGGTTTGGCGGTGCTCCACAAATCCAATTCTGGGTCGAGTTGGCGACCCAAGCCCTCGATATTGAGCAAGGTTTTTTGTAGCAACACCAATTGGGGCTGAATCTCCACTTGGAATCGCCGCGAAGTCTGGAACAAACGCATCAACACCATACCCAATGAAATTTCCTTCAAAGGTCGGTCGAAATACGGCTCGCATACTGCACGAATGGCGGACTCCAATTCGTCGACCCGGGTATGGGCTGGCACCCAGCCAGATTCGATATGCAATTGAGCTACTCGCTTGTAATCGCGCCGGAAAAAGGCCGTGAAGTTTTGCGCCAAATATTCTTTGTCAAACTCGGTCAGCGTCCCCACAATGCCAAAGTCCAATGACACGTATTGACCAAAGGTAGCGGGGGCCACACTCACTTGGATATTGCCGGGGTGCATATCGGCATGGAAAAAACCATCGCGAAATACCTGGGTGAAGAAAATCGTCACGCCATCACGGGCCAACTTGGGTATGTCCACCCCAGCCTGCCGCAAGGCTGTCACTTGGCTGATCGGCACACCATGCATGCGTTCCATGACGATGACATCACGAGTGCAGTAGTCCCACAACATTTCAGGAATCAACACCAAATTTAGACCCGACATGTTTCGACGTAACTGTGTGGCGTTGGAAGC
>JBJTXF010000102.1:0-6034 GCA_046082145.1 Limnohabitans sp.
GTCGCGAGTTTGAAGTCTTCGGCGATGCGGCCATCAAAACGCAGTCCATTGTTTGGGTGGCTGGCATCGCGTCACACCACAGCGTCGCCACTTTTCAAAAAACCTTCTTCGTCAAATGCTTCAGCAGTGGCCTCGGGCGCCCGCCAATAGCCGGGGGTGACATTCGGTCCCTTGTAACGCACCTCTGTTTTGTCACCCACCGGAACCAATTTGAGCTGCAATCCAGCGCCTGGCAAACCCAAGTCGCCAGATTCAACCTCGGGGCGCGGCACGAAGATGCCAAACGGGCCGGTCTCGGTCATGCCCAAGCCCGTGCCCATGACGATGCGTTGTCCTATTTCGCGTTCTTGTGCTGCATGCAAACTGTCCCAAATCGGTTGCGCCAATGCAGCGCCCGAATAAAAAAACATACGCACTTTGCTGAGCAGGTTTCGTCTGAGTTGGTCATCGGTGTGCATGGCGTTCGCAATCGCCTCCAAACCTGTGGGCACATTGAAATACACGGTGGGAGCAATCTCGCGCAAATTGCGCAATGTTTCGTGCATCAATGCAGGTACCGGTTTGCCGTCGTCAATGTAGAGCGATCCACCGTGAAACATGACCAAGCCCACATTGTGGTTGCCGCCAAAGGTGTGGTTCCATGGCAGCCAATCCACCAGCACCGGCGCTGCTTCACCCAACACGGGCATGGACTGCCACATTTGCTGCTGGTTGGCGCACCACATACGGTGTGTGTTGATCACCCCTTTGGGCCATTGGGTAGAGCCCGACGTAAATAAAAATTTCACCACGGTGTCGGCATGGGTGGCATGCATGGCGTCATCCACCGCAGGTGTGTCCTTGGTTTGGAGCAGTTCAGAAAAACGCTTGAAGGGTCGTTGAATGTCTCCATTGACCAGGACCACATCGACATCATCTGCAACACATGCTTGTATGGCTGCACCATAGCGCTGGCCATCAGCGGCCATCACCAGTCCTGGGGTGAGTGTTCGCAGGATGTGTTTGAGTTTGTCAAAGTCTTTGCTGAGTGTGGCGTAAGCAGGTGACACCGGACAGTAGGCAATGCCCACCCACATACAGGCCAGCGCCATCATGCCGTGCTCCAAGCTGTTTTCGCTCAATATGACAACAGGACGGTCCACACTCAATGGTTTTTGAAGCAAGGCCTGTCCGATGCGCCGTGCGGCAGTCACGGCCTGTGCATAGGTCAAATGCTCCCAGTCACCGCTGGTGCCATCCGGCAAACGCTTGCGTCGGGCTAAGAAAGTACGCTCAGGCGCCACTTGCGACCAGTGCAGCAATTTGTCGGTCATGCGCTGCGGGTAGGTGCCCAGTGGAACCTCGGCTTGGACATAATGCACACCGTTGTCGCGTGTATCTACTTTGACTCGGGTAATCCCATAGCGCATGTCACGGTAACCTGTGGATGCGTTCATGGTTTGGGTGTGACTTTGGAGGCGCGACCTTGCAGAAATGCATCCACCCGTGCCTTGGCTTCAGGTGCGGCTTGCGTGATGGACGACATCAAAGATTCGGTGATGAACCCATGGTCTGCTGGTTGCTCGGCTATGCGCGGCAACGCATGCATCAAGGCGTAATTGGTCAAGGGTGCGTTGCCCGCGATTTGTGCGGCGAGTTGCATGGCTTTGTCAAAGGCTAGTCCTGCAGGCACCAGGTATTGTGCGAACCCCACGCGCTCACCATCGCTGGCGTTGTAGACACGACCGGTCATCATCATGTCCGTCATGCGCGACACACCAATCAATTTGGGAATGCGTACTGCGCCGCCACCGCCGACAAATATGCCGCGTGAACCTTCTGGCAACGCATAAAAAGTGGTGTCATCGGCCACGCGGATATGGCAACTTGCCGCGAGTTCAAGTCCACCACCGACCACCGCGCCATGCAACGCGGCAACCACTGGAACCCTGCCGAATTGAATATGTTCAAAAGCGCGGTGCCACATCCGTGAATGCTGCATGCCTTCACCGGCGTCTCGCGACTGCAATTCACTCAGGTCGAGACCTGCACAAAAATGTTCTCCGCTGCCGTGCAAAACAGCGGCGCGCGCATGTTCCGGAAATCGCGAAAAAATGTCATGCAAGGAAACGATCAAAGCATCGTTCAAAGCATTGCGTTTGCTGGGGCGGTTTAAGCGAACCACAGCAATATGGTCATGCATGTCAAAGTGAAGATCGGTGCTCATGCGTGTGGTTATAGTTGATCAAACAATCTTAAACGACCATGAAACACGAAGACCTGATTGCCATCGACATCCACACCCATGCCGAAGTCAGTTGTTGGAACCCCTTTGATCACTACGGCGAAGAATACGACCGCGCCGCTAACAAGTACTTCGGTTCTGACCGACGGCCCACCATCGACGAAACCGTCGCCTATTACCGCGAGCGCAAACTGGGCTTGGTCATGTTCACGGTTGATAGCGAATCACACATGGGTCGCAGGCGCATACCCAACGAAGAAATCGCCAAAGCTGCGCGCGACAACAGCGACATGATGATGGCTTTTGCCAGCATCGATCCGCACAAAGGCAAATTGGGCGCCCGCGAGGCGCAGCGGTTGATCAAGGAAGAGGGGGTGAAGGGTTTCAAGTTTCATCCCACGGCCCAGGGATGCCATCCTTATGACAAGATGGCTTGGCCCATTTACGAGGTCATCAACGCGCACAAATTGCCCGCCATTTTTCACACTGGCCACAGTGGTATCGGCAGTGGCATGCGATGCGGCGGTGGCTTTCGATTGGCCTACAGTAACCCCATGCATTTGGACGATGTGGCGATCGACTGGCCTGATATGCAAATTGTCATGGCGCATCCCAGTTTTCCTTGGCAGGACGAGGCCATCAGTGTGGCCTTGCACAAACCCAATGTGTGGATGGACCTCTCCGGCTGGAGCCCCAAATACTTTCCCAAGCAGTTGATTCAATACGCCAATACCTTGCTCAAAGACAGGGTGCTTTTTGGCAGCGACTTCCCGTTGATCACGCCAGAGCGGTGGATGAAAGATTTTGAAGTCGCCGGCTTCAAGCCCGAGGTGATGCCTGGCATTTTGAAGGGCAATGCTGTCAGGCTGTTGGGGCTTAGAAGCAACCCCATAAGCGAACAATAGATTACTGTTTATGGTTGATTAAAGCTCAGTCCAGTTGTGAATCGCACCGAATAAGCAGACTTATTCTAGTTATGAATGGAGGTTATCTTATTACATCAAATCGTCTAGGGGAATTACTTAGACCGGGCCGCAAACTTGTTCCTAGAATGCAACTAGTAATAGGTTATCACCCCATTAGGAAATCGCATGATAGTTCTTGCTTGGTTGTTTGGCATCGTTGTACTGATCGTCGCCATCGCGGCTCTTGTGACGTTTCTTAACCACTTCTATCGAAAATCCAGCCGCGATGTGGCCATTATCCGTACCGGTTTTGGCGGCCAAAAAACACTGATTTCTGGTGGCTGTATTTCATTGCCTTTTTTACACAAGATCGATGAGATCAATTTGCGCACCATTCGTGTTGAAGTGCGCCGTGTGGCTGAAAAATCTCTCATCACCGAAGACCGCATGCGGGTCGATGCAGAACTTGAGTTTTATGTGCGGGTACAGCCCACCATCGAAGGTGTTGCTACTGCTGCGCAGTCGTTAGGCTCAAAGTCGTTCAACCCAGAAGGCATGCGCAATTTGCTGGAAGGTCGCTTCATCGATGCAGTGCAAGCCGTTGCCGCCAGTCGCACCATGGACCAAATCCACGAAAAGCGCTCGCAATTTGTCTCTGACATTTCTGCGTTGCTCAAAGGCAATTTGGCAGAAAACGGTGTTGTTCTTGACTCTGTGTCACTGACTCGGTTGGATCAAACCTCTTTCTCCGCGCTTGACGAAAACAACGCGTTCAATTCGGTGGGTATGCGTCGCCTGGCTGAAATCATCGCGGTCAACCGCAAAAAGCGTGTGCAAATTGAATCCGAGGCCGATATTTCTGTTCGCCAAACCCAGCTCGATGCAACCAAGCAGCGCTTGTTGTTGAACCAACAAGAGGAAGAAGCACAAATCAGTCAGCGCTTGGAGCTTGAAAAAATCAAAGCGCAAAGCGATGCCGAAACCGCGCGCTCACGCGAAGAATCGCAAGCCGCCACTGAGGCTGCGCGTATTGCCCGTGAGCAAGAAACCCGCATGCGCGAGATTGAAAAGCAGCGTGAATTGCGCAAGTCTGAGATTGAAGCGCAACTCAATTCTGAGGTGCGAAAATTGGATAGCTCCATCACTTTGTCTGCCAAACAAGCGGAAGAAGCCCGTGCTCAAGCGACTGCAGAACTCGCTCGTACCGAAGTCATCTTGGCGCAAGAAAAAGTTCAAACCGATCGCGAGCGTGCCGTGGCTGACCGTTCACTTGAAATGGCAGTCAAGCGTGTGAAAGAAGCCGGTGAAGTCGCTGAAGCCAACGCAGCCACAGAAGTGGCAGTTCTCCTGAAAAAAGCCAAAGCAGAAGCTGAAGCCACACACACCCGTGCTGCTGCTGAAAAAGCCCGTATGTTGGCGGAGTCGGAAGGCTCACGTGCGTTGATCGATGCAGAAAACGCGCTCAGCACGCCGGTGTTGCACATGAAGCTGGAGCAATACCGTCTTGATCGTTTGCCCGAGATCATGTCCCACATGATGCGTCCCATCGAAAAAATCGACAGCATCCGTATCAACCATGTCAGCGGTTTTGGTGCCACCAACGGCGCTGGTGTCGCAGGCGGTGGCGCTGCATCAGGCGATGGTGGTGCAGGCAAGCCGCCGGTGACCCAGGTCATGGACAGCATTTTGGGCATGGCGCTTCAGTTGCCCGCCCTCAAGAGCATTGGCGACCAAATAGGTGTTGACTTATCCGGTTCGATCGATGCGGCTTCTGGCAAACCCTCTCATGGCGGTGACAAGGCCTGACACTTTCTTTTGCTAATTTTTTCTTTTTCCAACCACGAGCAATCCGCTCATTTTTCAGGAGTAACAGCATGAGTTTTTCACGTCGCCAATTTTTGGCAGGCACGGGTACAGCCGGCCTGACCGCGTTGGGAGCAAGTATTCCCTTTGAAATGGTTTTGGCTCAGGGTGCACCGATCAAGCTTGGCTCAATCTTGGATAACTCGGGCAACTTAGATGCTTATGGCAAACCGATGGTGATGGCCACTACGTTGGCTGCAGAAGAAATCAATGCGGCGGGTGGTTTGCTCGGCCGCAAGATTCAAGTGGTACAGTACGATTCACAATCAGATATCGCGCTCTACACCAAGTACGCGCAGCAGTTAACCCGCGACGACAAAGTAGATGTGACTCACGGTGGCATCACCTCCGCTTCTCGCGAAGCGATTCGCCAAACCTTCACCCGCGCCAATTCACTGTACTTCTACAACGTGTTGTACGAAGGCGGAGTATGTGACCGCAACACGGTTTGCACCGGCACCACACCCGCCCAAGCGGTGGAGCCGATTGTGGAAGTGGCTCTCAAGCAGTGGGGTAAAACGGCCTATGTGTTGGCAGCCGATTACAACTACGGACAAATCACTGCCAAGTGGTTGAGTCACTATATTGGCAAGGGCGGCGGCAAGGTTTTACAAACCAACTTCTTCCCCTTGGATGTGTCCGACTTTGGTTCCACCATTGCCAAAATTCAACAAGAAAAACCCAAGTTTGTGGTGGCCGCATTGGTCGGTGGTGCGCACATGTCTTTCTTCCGCCAATGGGCAGCTTCAGGCATGAACAAAAAGATTCCATTGTGTTCAACCACCTTTGGCGTGGGCAACGAGCATTTGGCCTTGTCTGCCGCTGAAGGTGATGGCATTTTGATTGCAGGTAACTACAGTCAAGAGAACGCCAACCCTGCCAACAAGGAATTTTTGGCCAAATGGGCCAAGCGTTTTGGTGATACCAAAGTGGTTCATGAAATTGCCGTGTCGCAATACCAGGGCATCATGATGTGGGCGGCTTGTGTCAAAAAAGCGGGCTCATTGGACCGCGAAAAAATGTTGGCAGCCATTGAGTCTGG
>JBJTXF010000103.1:0-3131 GCA_046082145.1 Limnohabitans sp.
TTTAGAAAAAGAAGCACTCCTCACCGTTGAACCACATGCAGCCAAATGGATTCGCCCGTATTTGATGGGCGATGAATTCATCAACAACATTGGCCGTTGGTGCTTATGGCTGGTCAACATCCCACCAGCGGAACTTCGCGCCATGCCCTATGTGCTCAAGCGTATCGAAGGTATACGCACCATGCGCGAATCCAGCACCAAACCTGCAACAAGAGCACTGGCCAACACACCGACGTTGTTCGGAGAAATTCGTCAACCCAAATCCAAACGCTATTTGGCAATCCCAAAAGTTTCCTCCGAGCGACGCCAATTCATCCCCATTGGCTATCTGGACAGCGAAGTCATTTGCGGCGACAAAATTTTCTTTGTCGACGATGCTTCACTGTTCACCTTTGGCGTGCTCACCAGCACAATGCACAACGCTTGGATGCGCCAAACTTGCGGTCGATTGGAAAGTCGATACAGCTACTCCAACACCATCGCCTACAACAACTTCCCTTGGCCGGGCTTTGCGGGCGAGCCACTCAGCGACAAACACCGCAGCGCCATCGAACAAGCCGCGCAAAGCGTGCTCGACACCCACGCCCAATTTGCCAACTCGTCACTAGCTGACCTCTACGACCCACTGACCATGCCCCCGGCCCTGCTCAAGGCCCACCAAAAACTCGACACCGCCGTCGACGCGGCGTATGTGCCCGGTGGGGGCAAAAAAGCTTACGCGTCTGACGCTGAACGCGTCGCGTTTTTGTTTGAGTTGTATCAACGGATTACGAGTTTGTTGCCTGCGCAAGCGGGCAGGAAAACACGAAAAATTAATGTCACGGAAAGTAGATAAGTGTGGAGATCGAAAAAATTTATTGTGATGATGCACACCAATACTTTAAGGAAGTCGAGCAAATGAGCAGAAGAAGCTGGGTTTACCGAGGACACTCACGCTACGCAGAAGCAGAAGCAGTTGACTGGAAATTGGAATCCAGTCTTAATCGTTTTCTAAAAAATCATCATGGCGAAGTGATCAAACATACAAGCTGGTACCCTAGGGAGCAAGATCAAATCAAACGATTTCAAAAAGCTGCACACCTCCACCTTAGTCATCTTCCCAGCGAAAAAAATAAGCTTGAGTGGCTGGCCTTGATGCAACATTACGGAGGGCCCACGCGATTGTTGGACTTCACTTTCAATCCAGCTGCTGCGCTTTATTTTAGTTTGCGTAAGGCCGGAAAAGATACGGGACCTTATAGCATTCACGCGCTACATATAGATAGTGTTCGTAAAAGTGCACAAGTTGTTCGAAAAAAAATGCCAAAGTACGAAGTAAAAAATGACACACCACTTAATCCATCAAAAGAGGAGTACAAAATTGGAAGCTCCCACCAAACTGTTGATTTTGTGGGCTTCTTTGATAGCACTAACCCCAATCCAAGGCAGGAGGCCCAAGACGGAATATTTATGATACCTAGCCGTATTGATTTGGACATTGAAGGTTGGCTTAAAGATAATCTTTCTGCGGATAAGAATATCAAACCGCGCACATCGGCATGGGTCGAATTTATCTTCAAAAACCCAAAAGGAAGCTATTACAAGGTTGTTAATCAGCTGCTGCAGACCGGCATGTCTGCAAAGCGTTTGTTTCCGGGGCTTGAAGGTATCTCCGAGTCGATGAAGCATTCTTGGTTCGAAGTCGCCAAAAATCATGAATCATTTGAATTATGAATTAAATATGTGAGTACATTTGGGCTCACCGCCCTATATAAGTCAGACTATGGTGGCTGAACCCATACAAACATATGTATTTTTTTATGGCCTAATGTTAGGATGAACCGTGACGGTTGCTCAATTCGAATGGGATGACATCAAGGATGTTGAAAACCAGGCCAAGCATCAGGTGTCATTCCGAGACGCGCAGGCGGCATTCGCTGATCCGCAACGCGTGATCGCCAAAGACCTAGCACACAGCGAAGCGGAAGAGCGTTTCTACTGTATCGGCAAAGCGGGTGGCGGTATCTTGACGGTGCGCTTCACCTACAGGCGCAACGTCATTCGAATCATTGGTGCTGGCTATTGACGCAAAGGAAAGGCAATTTATGAAAAAGAAAATCGTTTACAGGGATGAGCCCATGGGCGATGTTGAGGTGGTTGCGGATTTTTTGCCAACACCTGCCGAGCTTGCATTCAAGGAAGATGGGGTGAAAGTCACGCTGGCCCTGAGCAAAAGCAGCGTGGCGTTTTTCAAGTCTGAAGCCGCCAAGCACCAGACACAGTACCAGCGCATGATCCGCCGCTTGCTGGATTCATACGTTGAAGCGCAGGGCACCCTTGCCAGCAAGCCAAAACGCACAGTGCGCAAGCGCGTGCAGATTTAGGCATAACGAATCGCCGTACAAGCAGCGGCGTATGACCAAACCGGCTATGCGCTCGTCCATGAAGTCAACAAAGCGTCGCACCTTGAATATTTATGCTCAGATGTCCTCTGCCCAACCCTCTATGGCGGGGTAATAGCGCGTGGATCGGCCGTCACCTCGGATGGTGAGCAGCCCAAGTCGAGCCAGCTCTGTCAAATCTCGGGCTGCCGTGGGCGTTGAGGTTTGTGAGATTCGCGCATGCTTGCGCGTGGTCATGACACCCTCATAACCTTTGGGGCCTGCATCCAGTAGCTTCAGCATGGTTTTTTGCTGCCGTTCATTCAGCTCACATGTGGCCATTCGGGCTTGAAACCGAATACGTTGAAGGGCGGAGTCGATGGAGCGGCTGGCAAATGCATGGGCCCTGTCCATTTGCAACAGCATCCATTCGACCCAGGCCGTGACGTCCATGCTGTTGGACCGCTGTGTTTGCTCCAACTCGTGGTAGTAGCGATCTTTGCAGGACTCGATTTGCCGCGACAGCGTCACGATACGCCCTGGCTGCCCCATGTCTTGGGCCAGTGCCAGTTGCAAAATGGCCCGGCCGATGCGCCCATTGCCGTCATCAAACGGGTGCAGCGTTTCAAACCACAGGTTCGAAAGGGCTGCTCGCACCAGGCCGTCCAGGGGCTGCGGCCCTAGCTTGGGTTGAGTGCGAGTGAACCACTTTAAAAATGCACCCACTTGATCTGCCAAACCTTCTGGGGGCGGTGCGGCGTAAAGCAGCTT
>JBJTXF010000104.1:0-9210 GCA_046082145.1 Limnohabitans sp.
ACGGTTTCTATCGACTCTGGCACAAAAATCAAACAGACTTTTAAAGGGTCCAGAATCCTTTCTGGCTTCACAAATTGCATCAATTGCAGATTGACCAGTGCCCTTGATGGCTCCAAGACCATATCGAATAGAGGTCGAAGAAATTGGACTGAATTGATACTCTCCAAGATTGATATCAGGTCTTTCAAAAGACAATCCCATTTCAATTGCATCATCAAACAATATCTTTAACTTATCTGTATTGTCCATTTCAACAGTCATGTTTGCACTGAAAAACTCTGCTGGAAAATGGACTTTTAGCCATGCCGTTCGATAAGCCAGTAGAGAATAAGCGGCAGCATGCGATTTATTGAATCCATAGCCAGCAAACTCCTCCATCAAATCAAATATGGCGTCAGCTTGATCATTTGAAATCTGTTTTTTTGAAGCACCGTCACGAAATACGGATCTATGCAATGCCATCTCGTCTGCTTTTTTCTTTCCCATAGCGCGACGCAATAAATCGGCTCCACCTAGCGTATAACCACCCAGTACTTGAGCAATTTGCATGACTTGTTCTTGATAAACCATGATGCCATATGTTTCTGACAAAATTGGCTCAGCCATGGGATGAGGGTAGACCACATCCTCCCTGCCATGCTTGCGTGCCACAAAGCTTGGGATCAAGCTCATTGGACCTGGTCTAAACAATGCGTTCAATACGATCAGATCTTGCATTCTGCTGGGCTTGGCATCTCGCAACATCGCTTGCATACCACGACTTTCAAATTGAAATACTGCTTCTGTTTTTCCTCTTGCAAATAAGTCATAGGTTGCAGCGTCGTCAAGCGGAATAGCCTCGTAGCTGAAACCTGAATGTATAGGGTAACGACTGATGATCAAATTTTTGGCCTGCTCCAATATGGTGAGAGTGGCCAAACCTAAAAAATCAAACTTTACTAAGCCAATAGATTCAACATCATCTTTGTCAAACTGGCTAACCGCTGCTGGACTTCCAGGCTGTTGATACAGTGGACAAAAATCTGTTAGCTTGCCAGGTGCAATCAAAACGCCACCAGCATGCATACCAATATTTCTCGTTAATCCTTCCAATTTTTGAGCCAAGTTCAAAAGAATTTTGACTTCATCTTCTTGCTCATACCTTTGGGCCAATACTGGCTCTTGTTGCAACGCCAATGCAATGGTCATCGGTTGACCTGGCTTATTGGGAACCAGCTTAGACAAGCCTTCGCAAAACGTATAGCTCATGTCTAAAGTACGCCCAACATCTCGAATCACAGCCCTGGCAGCCATGGTTCCAAACGTCACAATTTGACTAACTGCATCCCGACCATATTTTGTTTTTACATATTCAATCACCTTGTCTCTATTGAGCTGACAAAAATCGATGTCAAAATCAGGCATGGACACTCGTTCAGGATTCAAAAATCTTTCAAATAGCAAGTTGTATTGAAGCGGATCCAAATCTGTGATGTTCAAAGCGAATGCAACCAAAGATCCAGCACCTGAGCCACGACCTGGCCCAACAGGACATCCATTTTTTTTGGCCCAATTGATGAAGTCACTGACAATCAAAAAGTAGCCAGGAAACCCCATTTTCAAAATAGTCTCAATTTCAAAATCAAGTCTGTCTAAGTAAGTTTGTCTTTTGGCATTTCTGACCTCACTGTCCTTATAAAGTTGGATCAGCCGGTTTTCTAAACCGACTCTAGAGATTTCTTTAAAGTATTTATCTACAGTAGTTTGAGTACCGTTGACTTTAGGAGTTGGAAATACGGGAAGCTGCGGTTTACCTAAGGTAAGACTCAAATTGCAACGGGTTGCAATTTCAAAACTATTTGCGATAGCAGAAGGAATATCGTGAAACAGATTTACCATTTCAGATTGGGTTAAAAAATATTGCTGCTTGCTGAACCGCTTTATCCTTTTAGGATTTCCTAAAATTTCACCATTGGCAATGCATACCCTTGCCTCATGTGCCTCAAAGTCGTCTTGATTTAAATACTGAATGGCATGCGTGGCAACCACTGGCAATTGCATTTGATTGGCCAATCCCATTACCGAAGCTATATAGATCTCATCATCGGGTCTGCCGCAACGTTGAAGCTCAATGTAAAAACGGTTCTTAAACACCCTCGCCGCATCTACCGCAAAAGTATGAGCACGTTG
Organism: Limnohabitans sp.; assembly: GCA_046082145.1. Classification (GTDB taxonomy): domain Bacteria; phylum Pseudomonadota; class Gammaproteobacteria; order Burkholderiales; family Burkholderiaceae_C; genus Limnohabitans. The sequence goes on from JBJTXF010000104.1 coordinate 2,170, forward strand.
ACTATGAAAAGATTTGAATGACAGACCGATAGGTCCTTGTTGAGCCCCTGATAAGAGAATAAGTCCTTCAGAAAAATCACACAAAGTCCTCCAACTGATGCTAGGCGCAGCAAAACCCGAAGGGTTTGACCATAGCAACGTCAAGATCTTCGATAGATTGTGATAGCCCCGATTGTCATTAACCAAAAGAATTACTTTGGCTATCTCGGACACAGAACCATACTCACTGATGTCAACGGATACTTCGCTACCTAACACGGGTTTTATGCCCGCCTTTTGGCAAGCAGAATAAAATTTGATTGCCGCAAAAAGATTATTGTTATCAGTAATAGCTAATGCAATTTGACCATCAGCTACCGCCTTTTCAACCAAATCATCAATCTTGCAAGATCCGTCCGTGATGGAGTATTCGGTATGGAGTCGCAAGTGTGTGAACATCAAGCCATTCTAAATAAAGAACTGTGAAAAATCCGCCTGAAATTAGCTGATGCACGAATTCAACTAAAATTGCTACCGAGAGGAAAACCATGGCTAATCAACTTATCAAACACATTACAGACGACAATTTTGAACACATTGTTATTGAATCTAAAGACACGGTGCTTGTGGATTTTTGGGCCGAGTGGTGTGGTCCATGCAAAATGATTGCGCCTGTTCTGGATGAAGCCGCCAACACGTTTGAGGGTAAGTTGAAAATCGCCAAGATGAATGTTGATGAAAATCGAGAAATACCCGCCAAATTTGGAATTCGTGGCATTCCCACATTGATGCTGTTTAAAGACGGTCAATTGGCTGCCACCAAAGTCGGCGCAATGAGTAAATCACAACTCAATGAATTCCTACAACAACAACTTGCTTAATACCTAGCTCAAACAACTTTCGTGTCATAATCAATCAAAGGATACAGCGCTGATCTATTTTTTTCAGTGCACTTTTCCTCTGACAGCAGATACTCAATCTGCGCATCCCCCCACTTAATGATCGAACTCCTCAAGGAGTATTCATATGCATCTGAATGAACTCAAAGCTCTTCACGTGTCAGAAGTATTGAAACAAGCTGAAGAACTTGAAATCGAAAATACTGGACGTATGCGCAAACAAGAACTGATGTTTGCAATTATCAAAAAGCGGGCTCGTGCAGGGGAACAAGTGTTTGCTGATGGGGTATTGGAAATATTACCTGACGGATTTGGCTTTTTAAGAAGTCCTGACACCAGTTACACGGCCAGCACAGACGACATTTACATCAGTCCCAGTCAGGTCAGGCGTTTTAATCTTCACACTGGTGACATGATAGAGGGCGAGGTAAGAATACCCAAGGATGGAGAGCGCTACTTTGCGCTCACCAAATTAGACCAAGTCAATGGCGACTTACCTGAAAATAACAAACATAAAGTCATGTTCGAAAACTTGACACCACTCTTCCCCAAGGAACAAATGCGGCTTGAGCGAGATATCAAGGGAGAAGAAAACATCACTGGTCGAATCATTGACATCATCGCCCCTATTGGCAAAGGACAACGAGCACTGTTAGTCGCACCACCTAAAAGTGGCAAGACAGTCATGATGCAGCATATAGCTCACGCTATTTCAGCTAACTATCCAGAAAGCCATGTCATGGTTTTGTTGGTAGATGAACGACCAGAGGAAGTCACAGAAATGCAGCGCAGCGTCAAAGGCGAGGTCATTGCCTCTACATTCGACGAGCCCGCAGCAAGACATGTTCATGTCGCTGAAATGGTGATTGAAAGAGCAAAACGTTTAGTAGAGCTCAAAAAAGATGTGGTGATATTGCTGGACTCTATTACCCGCTTAGCACGCGCTTACAACAATGTTGTACCCAGCTCTGGAAAAGTGCTCACCGGTGGTGTGGACTCCAATGCTTTACAAAGACCCAAACGTTTTTTTGGCGCGGCCCGCAAAGTGGAAGAAGGCGGGTCTTTGACCATCATTGCTACCGCATTGATTGACACAGGTAGCCGCATGGATGAAGTGATCTTTGAAGAATTCAAGGGCACTGGAAATTGCGAAATACATCTGGACAGACGTTTGTATGAAAAACGAGTGTTCCCAGCCATTCAACTCAACCGAAGCGGTACCCGACGAGAGGAACTGCTCTTGAGTACAGAAATTTTGCAGAAATCAAGAATATTAAGGCAATTTATTTATAACTTGGATGAAATTGAGTCTATGGAGTTGATGTTGAAAAACATGAAAGCTACAAAAACAAACGTAGACTTTTTTGACATGATGAGAAGAGGCGGTTGATCACTTAAGGCATAATAACCTGTCTTGGAAAGTGCAAGAGATAGGCTCTTGTGGCTCTCAAATTGATAAGGAAATACCATGAAAGAAGGCATTCACCCCGAATATCGCGAAGTTTGTTTTGTCGATTTATCAAACGGCTTCAAATTCGTTACGCGTACCTGCGCCAACACGAAAGAAACCATCAAAATGGAAGATGGACGTGAATTGCCTCTCTACAAACTAGATACTTCGAGCGAATCACACCCCTTTTATACAGGCACACAAAAATCTGTGGACACCATGGGAGGAAGAGTTGAACGATTCCGTAATAAATACGGTAAGGCTACAACCAAATAGTTGAAACCTGTCTCTCAAAAAGCAGCGTTATCAGCTGCTTTTTTTACTTGTGCAAAAGCAATGATCTACCACCAAAGCCCCATGAATACACCTTCGCCAGCCATCATTTCTGACCTAGCTGTGCGACGCATGCCAAGATATTGGCTGATGCTGCTATGTCTTGTTTATGTATTCATAGGGGTATTTGATCGTGGTCCATGGAAGAGTATGGATCTAACCTCTCTCGGATACATGCTGAGTTTGGTCAATCACCAAAGTGATATTTTTCATTTGCAATTGGCAGGTATCCCACCAGAATTAGATGCCCTGCTCCCCTACTGGGTAGGAATGTTTGCTATTCAAACATTGGTAATACTGCCCCCTGATATGGCTGCTCGCCTGATTTATTCTTTGCTGAGTCTCTTAGGTATGTTTTGCTTGTGGCAAGGAATTTATTTTTTGGCTAGAAACCCGCATGCACAACCTGTGGCTTTTGCATTTGGTGGCGAAGCCAATCCTAAAGATTACCCTAGGGCAATTGCTGACGGCGGGTTACTGGCCTACATTGCATGTTTGGGATTGGCACTGCCCAGCCATGAAATCACGCCCATGGCCATGCAACTTCAACTGGTGTGTATATTGTTTGCCTCTTCAGCGTGCATGCAGTTTTACCCCCAAAGAGGCTTGGCTGGTATATGTTTAAGCAGTTTGCTACTTGCTCTGAGTGGTGCTCCCTCTTTGGCAATGTTTTTAATTGCTGGTATCGGTTATATGTGGCATCAAAATCCACAATCCAAACGATGGCAAACGTGGTCTCTGATCTGCACCTTGATGCTGATGGTTGGAATGAGTTTTTATCTTCAACTTTGGCATTGGCGGTTAGTGAGTTTTTTTCAACTCATGACAAAATTCAATGAAATCATTGAGCTCATGTTGTGGTTTTTATGGCCTGCTTGGCCTATGGCAGGTTGGACTTTATGGAAGTGGCGAGGTCACTGGCGAAGCCAAATCTGGACACAACATCTGACGCTTCCTGTTTTTTTATTTTTGATTACATTACTGGCAAGCATGCTGACCTTTAATCCAGATAGAACACTACTACTGGTACTGCCCAGTATTTCAGCACTTGCAGCTTTTTCTCTACCCACACTCAGACGATCTGTCGCTGCTCTGATTGATTGGTTTACATTAATTTTTTTTACGACATGTGCCGTCGCTATATGGGGAGTTTGGCTCTCTCTTGAAACTGGAATACCCGCTCAGCCAGCACGAAATGTATATAGGTTGGTACCTGGATATGAGTACGAGTTCAACGCGCTTTCCTTGGCAATTGCAACTGTGATCAGTTTGATTTGGATCAGAGTCATCCTATGGCGTATTGGACGCCATCCTTCGGCCATTTGGAAAAGCCTAGTACTACCAGCCACAGGCGCTGTTGTTTGTTGGGTACTTCTAATGACTCTGTGGTTACCTTTTGTAGATCATGCAATGAAATACAAGGCTTGGACAAAGCAACTGAAACAGACCATTGGTGATGAAAAATGTCTGGCGTTCACACGACTTGATCGCCATCAAATTGCAGGGTTTCATTTTCATGGCAAGTTCGATTTCAAACCTCACCATCAGGATCACAGCTGTAATTATTTAATTGAAAAGCCCTATTCGCATCATGACGACAGTGAGGACATAGATACCAACCAATGGCTTTACCTCAAAACAATTCAGCGCCCCGGTGATAAAAGTGACACAGTGAATATCTTTGAACGCATCAAGCCATCCAAGCATGAGTGAAAGAAAAACCATACTCAAACATGCTGGTACTGTGCTGATAGGTCAATTGGCTGTTGTCGCATTTGGTGTCACCGATACAATTATTGCTGGCAGATATAACCCGCAAGCACTGGCTGTTTTATCTGTCAGCTCAGCCGTCTACATCAGTGTTTATGTCACACTTCTCGGTGTCATTCAAGCTTTACTGCCGATGTTTGCAGAGTTATTTGGTGGTAAGAAATTTTCTTCAATAGGACAAATACTCAGGCAGTCGTTGTATGTATGGTTGGCACTATCCCTTATAGGGGCTCTGGTGCTACTGTCACCCTACTTTTTGCTTAAGTCAACTCAGGTTCCATCATCAATTCAGGAAGAAGTGCAAGCCTATTTGGGAATATTGGCTGTGGCTTTGCCTGCGGCCTTGTTCTTTAGACTCTATAGTTCGTTGAATCAAAGTATAGGCAAACCTAGGTTGGTCACATGGATTCAAATTTCAGCATTAATTTTAAAAATACCGTTGTCTATCATCCTGACTTTTGGTACCTCTGCAACTCAAGGTATGGGCATCGCAGGCTGCGCTTTAGCCACCGTCATCGTCAGTTTTGTGATGTGCTTCATCGCTTTGATACTGCTTTGGAGAAGCGACATCTACCAGCGATTTGAGATTTGGAAACCCATGGCTAAACCAGACTTTGCAAAGCTCAAGCAAATGGCGAAATTGGGAATTCCGAATGGCGTGAGTGTGTTGGTAGAAGTCACATCTTTCACCCTAATGGCATTGTTTATTGCCAGGCAAGGCACTACGGCCACAGCCAGTCACCAAATTGCGGCCAACATGACCGCCTTGCTCTACATGATTCCCCTCTCATTCTCCATCGCAATCAGTTCGCGATTGAGTTATTGGATAGGTGCTGCTAACTTTCAACAAATGCGCCATGTGCTTGCAATAGGTTTCCAATTGGTTGTTATGGAGGCCCTTCTTTTGGCAACCGTGTTATTTATTTTTTCCAATGAAATAGCCATGGTCTACGCAAAAGATGACCAAGTCGCCAAATTGTCTGCCCAGCTGTTATTGCTGGTGGGTTTTTATCACATTGGTGATGCAGTTCAAACGCTGTGTTTTTTCGTTCTCAGAAGCTTCAAAGTCACATTTTTGCCCATGATGGTTTATGGATCCATGTTGTGGGGAGTTGGTTTGAGTGGTGGTTATTTGTTGGCATACGAAGGTATCGGCAATATCGCGCCTACGCAATCACCTGATGCATTTTGGCTCATGAGTGTCATAGCCCTTGTATTGGTTTGCGTCGGACTGCTACTGCTGATTGGGCGTGTAATGCGCAGCACTAAATACCGTTGACCGAAGCTACCTGTGAATGATTATGTTTATGACGCAATCTGTGCGCGGGGAAATGTAACGAAAATTTCGAACCGAAATTGATTTTGCTTTCTATTTCCATCACGCCTTCATGTCTTTGAATAACGTGTTTGACAATTGCCAAGCCCAAGCCTGTGCCACCGGTATCACGTGAGCGGCTGCGATCAATTCTGTAAAAACGCTCGGCGAGTCTGCCTATATGTTCAGGCGCAATGCCTGATCCAGTGTCTGTCACTGAAAAAACTGCACCGGATTCAGTCACATTCCAAGCCACAGTGATGGTGCCAGCCGCGGGTGTGTAACGAATAGCGTTACTGATTAAATTAGAAAATGCACTCATCAATTCGGAAGATGAACCTGAAATTTCTGATTCCGCATCCAGTTCATCTAACTGAAAAATGATTCGCTGACGTTGCTGGCCCAGGGGATGTAACTTGACAGACAGTCCCACGGCCTCTTCTTCGATTTGCATGAAGATAGTCTGAATGGAAATCCATTCGAAGTGACCAGGCAGATGCCTACCTTCAATGCGAGATAGCGTGAGCAGATCATCTACCAACGATTTCATTCTGAATGCCTGATTCGACATCAGCGTCAAATACTTTTCTTGCTCATGCTTCGTCAGAGGTAACGTTTGTAATGTCTCAATGAACCCTGCAAGCACTGTCAATGGGGTACGTATTTCATGGGAAACATTTGCCACAAAATCGCGCCTCATGGTTTCTGCTTGTTCAATCAATGTGACATCGCGAGATAACAAAAGAATTTTTCCATCACCATAGGGAAACAATTGAACGCCTACTTTGTGAGGACTGTCAACTCGGTGGTCTCTTCCTTCAATAATCACTTCATGGTCGAATGATTTCGAGTTGACGTAGTTGCTAAACACCGGATTGCGCAACATGTTGCCAATCAGTTGCTGCAAATCAAGTTTGGGGTCTAAGCCCAAGTGCTCAGAAGCGGTCTGGTTACTCCATTGGATTCGTGTATCGCGATCCAAAATAATCACCCCATTGGGTGAGGCTTGAATGGCTGCTAAAAATTGGCGCAAACTCTCTTCACTGGCAAGCCTTTGGGACTCTTTATTTTTCAACAAGCGAAGAATGCGATCCGACAAATTTCCCCAAAATGCGCTGAGTTTGACGTCGCTATCCAAAACAGGCTTTTGTAGCCATTTTGCAAATTTTTCAGCCTGCCAACCCGAAAGCAAATGCCCGCATATGGCCGTTAACAGCATGCCAAGGGTAACAAACTCCAATTGCTTTGGTGAGTTTGGCGAAAGCATGAAGCCCAGGGCAGCACCAGCTATTAAC
>JBJTXF010000105.1:0-6197 GCA_046082145.1 Limnohabitans sp.
GTTATCTTGTGTGGCGTCGATCGCAGCCTGACGCTCAAGGCCAGTGCCAACTCGCTTTGGCAACAACTCTGGCGGCAGATTCGTCCACGTTCTTGGATCAAGCTGTTGTCATGAAATTCATCTTGCGCGATGCCCCACCGCGTGCTGTCTGGGCATTGGAACAAGCGGGTGTGCACCCATTGCTGGCACGTTTGTATGCGGCGCGCGGGGTCAGGGAACCGAGCGAACTGGACACTTCGCTGGCGCAATTGCTGCCCCCCGATGGCATGACAGGCATGGCGCAAGCCGCCCCATTGCTGGCCGATGCCATCGCCGCCAAAAAAAGCATCTGTATCGTGGCTGACTACGACTGCGATGGTGCCACCGCCTGTGCGGTGGGCTTGCGCGGACTGATGATGTTGGGTGCATCGCATGTGGATTTTCTGGTACCCGACCGCGTGGTCGATGGCTATGGCCTCACCCCTGCCATTTCTCAACGCGTGCATGCCATGGGCGCGCAAGTGCTGGTAACGGTCGATAACGGCATCGCCAGCGTTGAAGGCGTGGCGGTTGCGCGTCAATTAGGCATGCAAGTACTGGTGACCGATCACCATTTGCCAGGCGCTGAACTGCCTGATGCCGATGCCCTGGTGAATCCCAACCAACCGGGTTGTGGCTTTGCCAGCAAGCACATGGCGGGCGTTGGGGTGATGTTTTATGTGCTGTTGGCAGTGCGGGCTTGCCTGCGCGAACGCGGTGTGTTTGACAAAGTCAGCGAACCGCGTTTGGATGGCCTGTTGCCATTGGTCGCGTTGGGAACCGTCGCCGATGTGGTCAAACTCGATGCCAACAACAGGCGTCTGGTGTCGCAAGGCCTGGCCAGAATGCGACGCGGTTTGTTGCCAGCGGGCATGGCGGCTTTGTTTCAGGTGGCTGGACGCGATCCTTTGCAAGCGATCAGCCAAGACATGGGGTTTGCCTTGGGGCCTCGCATCAACGCGGCAGGCCGCCTGTCGGACATGCGCTTGGGCATTGAATGTTTACGCACCGATGACCCCGCCCAAGCCATGCAATTGGCGCAACAACTTGACGCCATCAACCGCGAACGCCGCAGCATCGAAACCGGTATGCGAGAACAAGCGTTGCTACTCGCGGAGTCTTTGTCAGACCCACAGGACGAACCACCCCCGGCGTTGTGTCTGTTTGACAAAGCCTTTCACGAAGGCGTGGTGGGTATCGTGGCCGGACGCCTGAAAGATTTGCACCATCGTCCATGTTTTGTGTTTGCGCTGAGCGAATCTGACGGGCAGGCGGTGCTCAAAGGCTCAGGCCGATCGGTGCCGGGTTTTCATTTGCGCGACGCATTGGATGCCGTCGCCAAACAGCATCCTGGCCTGTTATTGCGCTTTGGCGGGCACGCCATGGCAGCCGGTTGCACTTTGCTTGAGGACGACCTGGCCACTTTTGAAGATGCCTTGCAAAACATCGCCACGCTATGGCTGGACGCAGCCACACTGACACGCTCCCTTGCCACGGATGGGCCATTGCCGCCGCAACACTTGCGACCCGATGTGGCGATTGAATTACAAGAACAGGTGTGGGGGCAAGGCTTTGAATCGCCGTTGTTCCAAGACCAGGTGGACATCCTCAACCAACGCGTCGTCGGTGAAAAACATTTGTCGCTGAAACTTCGTTTGCATGGTCAATTGGTCGATGGCATTTGGTTTGGCCGACAAGAAGCCTTGCCCGCACAGGCCGAACTCGCCTACCGCTTGGTGCTTGACCATTGGCAAGGCCAGAGAAAACTGAAACTGCAGGTCGAAAACATGCGCACCGCCTAGAATGGAACGGTGAACATCCTCAATGCCGATTTGCACTGCCATTCCGTCATTTCAGACGGCACGCTCACGCCAGAAGCACTGGCGGCCAGGGCACATGCCAATGGTGTCGAGTTATGGTCGTTGACCGACCATGACGAAATCGGCGGCCAAGAACGTGCTGCCTCCGCCGCCAAAGCTTTGGGCATGGGTTACTTGAGCGGCACCGAAATATCCGTGTCCTTTGCAGGACGTACCGTGCATATCGTGGGATTGGGCTTTGACATCGACAATCCTGAGATTCAAAACGGTTTGCAAAGCACCCGTGGCGGCAGACACGAACGCGCCAAAGACATGGCGGCCGGTTTGGCCAAAGTCGGCATCCACGGCAGCTTTGAAGGCGCACTCACTTATGCGGGCAACCCCGATTTGATTTCACGCACCCATTTCGCCCGTTATCTGGTCGAGACCGGCGTGTGCAAGGACACGCACGAAGTCTTTCGGCGTTTCTTGACCGAAGGCAAACCCGGTTTTGTGCCGCACCGCTGGGCGACTCTCGGCGACGCGATCCGCTGGATCCGTGACAGCCAAGGCGTAGCAGTGATTGCCCACCCGGCACGCTATGGATTCACGCCCACTGAAGAATATGCTTTGTTCACCGAATTCAAAAGCCATGGCGGACAAGCGGTAGAAGTGGTCACCGGCAGTCACTCGGCACAAGAAGCCATCACCTATGCAGACACTGCGCGAGAATTTGGACTGGCCGCATCACGCGGCAGCGATTTCCACAGCCCACAAGAAAGCCACACCGACCTGGGCAGCCTGCCTTGGTTGCCAGGTGACCTGACCCCGGTATGGGAACTCTTGGCCGATCGCATCCAATAACTTCACCGCCACGCGGTTTTTTCCATGGCCCAATGGCTGCAAGTCCATCCCGACAACCCGCAACCGCGTTTGCTCAAACAAGCGGTGGCTTTGCTCAGCCAAGGACGGGTGTTGGCGGTGCCCACCGATTCCAGTTATGCCCTCGTGTGCCATCTGGACGATAAAGCGGCGGTCGACCACATGCGCCGTATGCGAGGTGTCGATGACAAACACCACCTCACCTTGTTGTGCCGTGACTTGAGCGAATTGGCGCTGTATGCCAAGGTGGATAACCGGCAATTTCGTTTGCTCAAAGCAGCCACCCCCGGCGCGTACACCTTCATCTTGGAATCCACCAAGGAGGTACCTAGGCGGGTTTCGCACCCGCAACGCAAAACCATTGGTTTGCGGGTGCCGCAACACAGATGTCTTTTGGCTTTGTTGGCCTTGCACGCTGCCCCATTGCTGGCCACCACACTGATTCCGCCGGGAGAAACCGAACCGCTGAACGATGCCCAAGACATCCGTCACCGGTTTGAGCACCAACTGGCTGCGGTCATCGATGCCGGCGCCTGCTCGATGCAAGCCACCACCGTGGTCGATCTCACCCCCATGGGCAACGGGGATGCACCGATTTTGGTGAGACGCGGTGGCGGTGAAGTAAGCCTTTTAGGACTATGAATACCTATAAGCCGTGCCTTTAGGGCAAACCCTAGCGCGCGGGATACATGAAAAATATTACTGCAATTTATAGATTCAATGTCAAATTTGACAGGTTTGATGAGAGAATGGAACAGTGAGTTTCAATGAAATAGTTCAAACAATCACCACCCATGCCTTGCCGGTATTGCTGGCAATCACCCTGCATGAGGCGGCGCACGGCTATGTCGCCAAATTGCTGGGCGACAACACGGCCTGGGCCCTGGGTAGGGTCACTCTCAACCCTATTCCCCACGTTGATTTGGTCGGCACCATCGTCATACCTTTGGTGCTTTATGTGGCTACCGCGGGCAGTTTTTTGTTCGGTTATGCCAAACCAGTCCCCGTGGATTTTTCCCGTTTACGCCACCCCAAACGCGATATGGTCTGGGTTGCCCTGGCGGGCCCACTCTCCAACTTGCTGCAAGCCATTCTGTGGGTGATCGCTATTTATTTACTCAGTGCTTTTGATGTCGAAGAGCGGTTTTTCGTGGCCATGGCCCAAGCTGGCGTACTGACCAACTTGGTCATGTTTGCTTTCAATCTGTTTCCCATACCGCCCTTGGATGGCGGTCGCATACTGGTAGGCCTTCTGCCTTGGCGGCTTGCCATGGGTTTTGCGCAGGTGGAACGCTTTGGGTTTTTCATAGTGATGGGATTGGTGCTGCTTGGCGTGGTCAACGCCTTATGGTTGACACCCATCATGACCGCCTCTATGCATTCCATCCAATGGTTGTTGCAGCCACTGGCCCATATTTTGTTATTGACAACCCCATGACAGATCGGGTTCTTTCTGGCATGCGCCCGACCGGCGCACTTCACCTCGGCCACTACCACGGTGCCCTGAAAAACTGGGTGCGCTTGCAAGCATCGATGGAATGTTTTTATTTCGTCGCCGATTGGCATGCGCTGACCACGCATTACGAAAGCCGCGAAATCATCGAAAAAAATGTGTATGAAATGGTGATCGACTGGCTGGCAGCTGGCCTTGACCCGAACCAATGCACTGTGTTTTTGCAAAGCCGTATTCCTGAGCATGCCGAGTTATTCACTTTGCTGGCCATGGGCACGCCCATCAGTTGGCTCGAGCGTGTGCCCACCTACAAAGACCAACAGGAAAAGCTCAAAGACAAAGACCTGACCACTTACGGTTTTTTAGGCTATCCGCTGTTGCAAGCTGCTGACATTCTCATTTACAAAGCGCGCCATGTGCCAGTGGGTGAAGACCAGGCCAGCCATGTCGAACTGACGCGCGAAGCCGCCCGTCGCTTCAACCATTTGTACGGTCGTGAGCCGAATTTCAATGCCTTGGTCGAAGCGTGTTTGGCCAAATTGCCCAAAGACAGCGTCAAACGGTTTGAAAAGTCGCGCAAGCAATTCCAAGAGACCGGCGACACCAAAGCGCTGGAAGGCGCCATGGGCTATTTGCAATCCGCTACCAAATTGAACGACAAAGACCGCGAGCGTTTGGAGGGCTATTTCAAAGGCACTGGCAAAGCCGTGTTGACCGAGCCGCATGCGTTGTTGACCGAAGCCAGCAAATTGCCTGGCTTGGACGGTGCCAAAATGAGCAAAAGCTACCACAACACGATTGCCATGCGTGAAGACGCCGCCAGCATTGAAAGCAAGGTCAAGCGCATGCCCACCGATCCCGCCAGGGTGAAACGCACCGATGCAGGCGACCCGGATCGCTGCCCGGTGTGGCAATTCCATGCGGTGTATTCGCCTGTCGCCACCCGCGACTGGGTGAAAACCGAATGCACACGCGCTGGCATCGGTTGTTTGGAATGCAAACAACCCGTGATTGACGCGATTCTGGCGGAACAGCAACCTATGCTGGAGCGCGCTCAGCCTTTTGTTTCCAATCCCCGTCTTGTTCGTGATATCGTTGAAGCTGGTACACAGCGTGCACGTGCCACGGCGCAAGAAACCATGCGCGATGTGCGCGAGGCCATGGGCCTGAACTATTGACACCGGAGAACAACGATGAGCTTATATGTGATTGATGACCACCCAATGGTTCGCCAAATGATTGGCATGTTGCTGCGCCGATTGCGCCCCGCCTCCAAGGTGGTGGAACTGGAAAAATTCAGCGAACTGCAAGCCTCTTTGATCAAAAACGGTGATCCTGAATTGTTTGTACTTGACCTGTTGCTACCAGGCGTCAAAGGTGCCACCGCCATCTCTGACGTGAAAAAAATGTACCCGGAAGTGCCCTTGGTGGTGTTGTCCGCCATGCCCTCTGGCGAAGCGCGTGACGCATGCTTGGAAGCCGGGGCAGACCTCTATATTGAAAAATCTACCGATACCGCTGAAATCTCGTCGGCCATTCAAGATATTTTGAAAAGCGATGGGGACGACATTGATGCCGATGTGGTGGTGGTCGGCGACATCAAATTGTCTAAGCGCCAAAAGCAATTGATCCTAATGCTTGACCGTGGTTTGTCCAACCGCGACATCGCGGCAGAACTCAACATCAGCGAGCACACGGTCAAAGTTCACCTGTGGCGTCTGTTCCGTCGTCTGGGGGTAAAAAGCCGCACACAAACCCTGCACTTCGCCCGAACCCATGGTTTGTTGATGGGCTGACACGCTCCACACCCTTGGCGCTCAAGGCGTCAAGGGTTGTGAAATCGTCAATTGCACTTTATCGGCGCTGCCCGGCGCCAGCGGTCCGACACTGGTGCCAAAGTCACCCGCTTGCGGCATGGCGTTGCCCGATTTAGAAATACGCGCTCTCACCATCACAGATGTCACTTGCGACAGTTTCATTTGTGGGTTCATGGCCAGACTGTCGTCAAGCACAAAGTCATAAGGCAATTTATCCACTGTGGTTCG
>JBJTXF010000106.1:0-2697 GCA_046082145.1 Limnohabitans sp.
ACAAAGTCTTTATCGATGGCGAGGCCGGTACCACGGGCTTGCAAATCCGCGAACGTTTGGCCTTGATGACCGATGTGAAATTGTTGAGCATTGACCCCGCTGAACGCAAAAACCCTGTTGCAAAAGCCGCACTGATGGCAGAAGCTGAATTGGTGGTGTTGTGTCTGCATGACGATGCCGCACGTGAATCGGTTGCGATGGTTGATCAACTCCCCGGAAAAAAACCTCGTTTGCTTGACGCTTCCACGGCGCACAGAACCCATGCCGATTGGGTGTACGGTTTTCCAGAATTGTGTCAATCACAAGCGACGGCGATTGCCCAGGCCCGTCGCGTGGCCAACCCCGGTTGTTATGCCACCGGCGCGATCGCGTTGATTCGTCCCCTGATCGATGCCGGATGGGTTCCTGTCGACTTTCCACTGAGCCTGCCCTCTGTCAGCGGTTTTTCGGGGGGTGGTCGCCAAATGATTGAGGCCTATGAGTCAGGACAAGCCCCCTTGTTTGAAGCCTATGCATTGGGTTTGTCACACAAACATATTCCCGAGATCATGCATTGCACCGGTTTGACCACCAGACCGTTGTTTGTACCGAGCGTGGGTAATTTCAAACAAGGGATGCTGGTGCAAATTCCGCTGCATTTGGGCCAGTTACCAGGACATGTGAGCGCGGATGATTTGTACACCGCATTGCAAGAACACTATGCACGAACCAACGATCCGAAACAACCCTGCGTGAAGGTATTGCCACCGACGGATGATTTGAAATTGGACGCCACCGCTTTGAACGACACCAACCAGATGGAGTTGCGGGTTTTTTCAAACCCGCAACATGGCCATGCGGTGTTGATGGCTCGCCTAGACAATTTGGGCAAAGGTGCCAGCGGTGCAGCAGTGCAAAATTTGCGTTTGATGCTGGCTGTTTGACACAAGCCCGTCAAAGCTCTGCATCATCCTCCAGGCCGACAACCACACGCCTGACCACATCACTTGAAAAGCCGCGTGTGACCAAAAACCGCGCTTGGCGATGTCGGGTTGCGGCATCGCTCGCCACCACACCAAATTTTTTTTTCCATACGGCCAAAGCGCGTGCCAACTCTGTTTCCTTCAAACCTGCCACGGTTTCAGCCACCACCTCGGCAGACAAGCCCTTGGCTATCAGGTCTTGTCGCAACCGGGCACTGCCCCATTTGCTGGCTCGTCGGTTAACCACGGTTTCTGCGACGCGGGTGTCGTCGACCAAGCCACGCGCCTCGAGTTGCGCCAATGCTTGCGCCACCTCCTCGGGACTGGCTTGTTCACTGAGCAGTTTTTCTTGCAATGCCTGGCGCGAGTATTCGCGCTGGGCCAACAAATGCACTGCTCGTGCCTTGAGCGACACCGGTTTGGGCATGGGCTTGTCAAATTCGTGCGGGATGGCTTGCGCGTTGGTTCGTGCTTTGCTGTCCACCGCTGAAGACCCGGGCAAGGGTGCTTTCGCCACCCCGCCTTGAATCACCTTGAACGCCCTGTGCTCAGCCATGTTGGCCCTCACTTGACGGCTTGCAATTTGGTCTCTTCGACGTCGGCGCTCAGCAACGGGATGTTGAGCGATTCACGCACTTTGTTTTCGATCTCCATGGCCAATTCAGGGTTTTCGCGAAGGAATTCGCGTGCGTTGTCTCGGCCTTGACCGATTTTTTCGCTTTGGTAGGCATACCAAGCACCCGACTTGTCGACGATTTTGGCGGCCACGCCCATGTCGATGATTTCGCCTTGGCGGCTGATGCCTTCGCCAAACAGGATGTCGAACTCGGCGGTTTTAAATGGAGGCGCCACTTTGTTTTTGACAACTTTGACTTTGGTTTCGTTGCCGATGGACTCTTCACCTTTCTTGATGGTGCCGGTGCGACGAATATCGAGGCGCACAGACGCATAAAACTTGAGCGCGTTGCCACCGGTGGTGGTTTCGGGTGAACCGAACATGACACCGATCTTCATGCGGATTTGGTTGATGAAGATCACGGTGCAATTGGTTTTCTTGATGTGCGCGGTGAGCTTGCGCAAGGCTTGACTCATGAGGCGGGCTTGTAAGCCAGGCAGTGAATCACCCATTTCACCTTCGAGTTCGGCCTTGGGAGTCAGCGCGGCAACCGAGTCCACCACGATCAAATCGACCGCACCTGAACGCACCAGGCTGTCCACAATTTCCAATGCCTGCTCGCCGGTATCTGGCTGGCTGATCAGCAAGTCTTGCAAATTGACACCCAACTTTTGGGCGTACTGCACATCCAACGCATGTTCGGCATCGACAAACGCACAAGTGCCGGCCATTTTTTGCATTTCAGCGATGACTTGTAAGGTGAGCGTGGTTTTGCCTGACGACTCGGGCCCGTAAATTTCGATGACCCGGCCACGCGGCAAACCGCCCACGCCCAACGCCACGTCCAAACCCAAAGAACCGGTGGACACCACTTGGATGTCTTCAATCACCTCGCCTTCACCCAAACGCATGATGGTGCCCTTGCCGAATTGCTTTTCGATCTGCGCCAAGGCGGCTTGCAGGGCTTTGGATTTTTCGCCGGCGGCGGCGATGCTTTTGACGTTGTCCATGGAAAACTCCTTTGTTGGCAATGGTTTGGAACTGTTTGAAAGACTGTGTCGAAACACAGGCTGGATGCATGAACAGTACTTTATCGGGCTTATAAAACCTTGTAAATGG
>JBJTXF010000107.1:0-2208 GCA_046082145.1 Limnohabitans sp.
CACATCGGTGTGACCGTAGCTGTTGTGGATGTCCCAATGTTCAAGCTGCGTGGTGGCAGGCAGCACGATGTCCGCGTGATCGGCGGTGTCGGTCATGAAATGTTCGAGCACCACGGTGAACAGGTCTTCGCGCGCAAACCCTTTCACCACTTTCGCCGATTCGGGGGCTACCGCCACCGGGTTGCTGTTGTAGACGATCACGGCTTCGACCAGACCGGGCGTGTTGAGCGCGTCACCGATGGTGCTCATGTTGATCAGCGGGGCTTTGGCGTTGCGGTGCAAATCGGGCCGTTGCAAGCCTATGTTGTGGGCGCGAGCATGGTGCGTGGCACTCATCAACACACCACCGCCCGGATGACGCCACGCACCGGTGAGCGCAGGCAAACTGGCAATGGCACGCACCGCGTTGCCACCGCCCCGGCTGCGCTGGACACCGTAATTCAAACGGATACCCGACGGCTTGGTGTGGGCGTAATCGTGTGCCAGTTGGCGAATGTCATGTACGTTCAAGCCGCAGACCGCCGCTGCGCGCTCGGGCGACCATTGCAAGGCACGTTCGCGCAACGCGTCAAAGCCCAGCGTGTATTGGGCGATGTAATCGTGGTCCAGCCAGTCATGGGTGATGAGTTCGTGCATCAGCGCCAAGGCCAACGCTGCATCGGTGCCGGGTTTGATGGCTAAGTGCAAATCGCATTTGTCGGCGGTTTCGCTGCGGCGCGGGTCGATGCACACCAAACGCGCACCTTGGCGCTTGGCCTCTTGCGCAATGCGCCAGAAATGGATGTTGCTGGTGATGGAATTGCTGCCCCAAATGATGATCAATTTCGATTCGGCAAACATGCCCATCTTCATGCCGACTTTGCCACCCAGGGTGTAGGTCAATGCTTCACCGCCGGCGCTGGAACAAATCGTGCGGTCGAGCTTGGCCACGCCCAGCAGATTGAAAAAACGCATCGCGATGGATTCGCCTTGCACCAAACCCATGGTGCCTGCGTAGCTGTAAGGCAGCAGTTTCTCAGGGCGGGTGGCGATGATGGGTTTTAAGGTGTCGGCGATGGTGTCGAGCGCCTCGTCCCAACTGATGCGCTCGAACCGACCGCTGCCTTTGGGGCCGACACGTTTCATGGGATGCAGCAAACGGTCCGGGTGGTAGGTGCGTTCGGTGTAACGCGACACCTTGGCGCAAAGCACGCCATCGGTCATGGGGTGGTCCGGGTTGCCTTGCACTTTGATGGCCACACCGTCTTGCACGGTGGTCACCAAAGAACAGGTGTCGGGGCAGTCGTGAGGGCAGGCGCCCAGGATGGTGGTGGTGTTCATGGGGGCATTGTGCATGGTTAGGCCTGGTGTCTGCTAACAGCTTTCATCCTTTTAAGCCTGTTGATAGTCAATAAACCCACACAAGTTTGCCAGACCCAATGAGCCAGAACAAATGAGCCGATCAGGTAGACTGATTACTCAACCCTTACAAACAGGTGTCCCTATGAAACTGCTCGACTCGATCGCCACCGAAGCCGCCAGCATTGTGGCCTTGCGCCGCGACATTCACGCCCACCCCGAATTGTGTTTTCAGGAAAACCGCACCGCCGATTTGGTGGCTGCCCAACTAACGGGTTGGGGCATCGAGGTGCACCGTGGCATGGGCACCACCGGTGTGGTGGGCATCATCAAAAATGGCACCCGTCAGCGCAGCATCGGATTGCGTGCCGACATGGACGCCTTGCCCGTGCACGAAGCCAACACCTTTGCCCACGCCAGCCAACACCCCGGCAAGATGCACGCTTGCGGCCACGACGGCCACACCGCCATGTTGCTGGCGGCCGCTCGGCATTTGTCGCAACACAAAAACTTTGATGGCACCGTGGTGTTGATCTTTCAACCCGCCGAAGAGGGCGGCGGCGGCGCACGGGAAATGATCAAAGACGGCCTGTTCGATAAGTTCCCTGTCGATGCGGTGTTTGGTTTGCACAACTGGCCGGGCATGGCGGTGGGTAAAGCCGCGGTGAGTGCGGGGCCGGTCATGGCGTCGAGCAATGAATTCAAAATCACCATCCGAGGCAAAGGATGCCACGCCGCCTTGCCGCACAACGGCATTGACCCGGTGCCGATCGCCTGCGAAATGGTGCAAGCCTTTCAAACCATCGTGTCGCGCAACATCAAGCCGGTGGATGCCGGTGTGATTTCGGTCACCATGATTCATGCAGGCGA
>JBJTXF010000108.1:0-6625 GCA_046082145.1 Limnohabitans sp.
CCCAACATGGACTCTACCAAGCGCTTTTCTAGCAAACTGTAATTGAATCGTCCGATGCTGTAGAGACGCCCCTCCCCCAAGCCTTGTCCTTGTTGGCGGTCAATACCCAAGTCGCGCCACAGATCGTTCAATGGCCACTGCCAGCTCAAGTCCACCACTTCCGAGGATTCTCGCTGGTAGCGATAAGCCGTGTTGACAACCCGGTAACTGCTGGGATTGAACCTTGCACCTATCGATTGCCTTTCTAAGCGTTTGTACTGGTCACTGTAATCCACCAAAGTGTCCAAGGACAGTCGCGGTGTGACATTCAAACTGGCACCCACCAAAATATCGCTGTTCCCACGTTGCAGTGCTTTGGTGGTGGGTGTGAGTTGTACGTTTTGGTCGCTCAACCGATAGCGTTGCGCAATGCCAAACCGCGCGCCCTCGACACCGGTGTTGGGGTTGATGAACCGAGAAGTGGCGCCCAAGGTCAAGGTATGCGAATCTGAAATCCGGTCTTGGCCTGAAAATGTGTTTTCAGTAAACACCGATGCAAAGTTGTAATCATTGGCACCCGAGTCAAAATTGGGCAAATCACTTTGGTTGCGATAAGCCGTCTTGACATAAAACACGCGCGGCTCCAAGGTTTGACTCCAATTCAAGCCCAACACGGTCACAGGCCGCTCAAACACTGCGCCAGTGTCCAGACTGTAAGAGGGCACCACCACATTGGCGGTATCACTGCTGCGTGCGTTTTGGTTGTAAATACCGTAATAGGGTTCGTCGTATTGGTATTGCCTGGCGTTTAACAATACCTTGGGCGTGATGTACCCGTAAGAAGTGATGAACGGACGGCTGATCTGGTTATTGACGACCAGACGAGATCCATTGGGTTGATAACAGTAAGGGCTGGTTGTGTAAACCGAAAACGCGCAATAAAAATCCCGGTCTACGGTAAAGTGGGTGAGTTCACTGTTCACCGCCCAGTCAATTCCACCCCAGTCCTGGCGCAGGTAGTTGACATTGATTTGCGGCAATCGGTCGTAGGAAGGCGCGATGGCGGTGGTGGCATCCGTCCCTTGCAAAGTTTGCCATTTAGAGACGGCCACGGTCGTGGTCAGCCTGCCGCTGGCCCAGGCCACGCTCGCTGAATTGGTCAGAGAGCGCTGTACCAGTGGATCGGCGGTGTTGCTGGCAAAGTCTTGCCAGTAAAGGTTGTCACTGACTTGGTTGACATTCAGGTTAAAGACCAAAGGGCGGGTGGCATCAGGAATACCTGTGTGCTGATAACTCAAACCCCAACGACTGGTGCCGCGCAAATTGTCAACAGGCATGAAATCAACCCTGGAAATGCCTTTGAAGGGTATTTGCGGTTCTTTGCGTTCTAAGTATCTGAACTCGTTGCTCAACAGCACACCTCGCTGAGTCATGGGGGTGGTGGTGATGGTCATGTCGCGGTTTGGCGCGATATTCCAGTAATACGGCAAGCTCATTTCAACGCCGCCCAAATTGTTCAAGGAAAAAGTTGGCGGTAAAAACCCAGATTGGCGCTCGTTATTAAGCGGAAAGCGCAATTTTGGCGCGTACAAAATCGGCACGCCCTGAAAAACCACGCTGGCGTGTGTGGCTTCGCCCAGATTGGCATCTTGGTCAAAACTGATTTGCTCCGCTTTCATGAACCAGTCGGGCATCCAATCTGGTCCTGGCTTGCGTTTGCAGGTGGTGAAGCGTGCTTGGGTGGCAATGGCTTTTTTGTCATTGATGAA
The DNA here is from genome assembly GCA_046082145.1 of Limnohabitans sp. GTDB lineage: Bacteria > Pseudomonadota > Gammaproteobacteria > Burkholderiales > Burkholderiaceae_C > Limnohabitans. The sequence goes on from JBJTXF010000108.1 coordinate 1,749, forward strand.
CTGGAGTTTGGCCGCCCGACCTTCGCCATTGCCGCGCAAAAAGAAAAACACGGGATCCAACAAATAACCGTCCATGGCATCTAATTGCATATCTAGTTGGCTACCCAAATAGCGATTGCCCGAACGATTGATATACACATTGCCCGTGGCGCGTGCGCGGTCATTCGGCTGGAAATAATCGATGCGATCAGCGCGCATGAGCAAGCCACCGCGGCGAATTTCAACCTCACCTTCAAGTTGGACATCCAAATCGGTGCGGCCGTCAAGGCTTTGGGCTCGCAAATAGGTCAGCGATTTGCGTTGCCCTGGACCACTGGTTTTGCCGTCCAATTCATTGCTGTGCTTGAGTGTCAAGGCGGGCAAATCGGTGACTTGCGCAAGGCCATCGCGTGTTTGTGGCGAAAGCAGTTCTATGGACTGCCATGTATCTTCAGAGGCCAATACCGGTGCTGCGGTTTGTGCGTGAGCCATACCTATCCAAAAAAACACAGCTGAGACGAACCAGACCAGCCTCGATATCGGACGATACAAGCACATAGGAAGAATAAACGCAGTTAAAAAAGCGCAGTTTGTAGAATTTGGATTATCCATGAGCCCACATTCACCTCCAACGCCCTCCTCTCACACCATCACTGCGGCAGTACATGCGCTGTCTTGGAACGACCCGCTTCGTGAACAGGCTTTTGAGACTTGGCTGAAATCTTTAGAGTCCTCTCATGGCTTGGTGCCTGACAGTGTGGTGGTCGCCAGCACAGATGCCAGCTTTCGCCGATATTTTCGAGCGCGCATGGACCAAGGAAGTTGCATACTGATGGATGCCCCCCCCGACAAAGAAAACAACCCGGCGTTTGTACAAATCGCCCAACTGTTTGGACATGCAGGTTTGCGGGTACCGCGGGTTTTGCAATGGAATGAACCAAATGGCTTCATGCTGCTGGATGACTTGGGTGTTCACACCATGATGCAGGTGCTCGAGACCGCCGATTCGCCCTTGCGAGCCGCATTGTTTGAACAAGCGACCGATGTGTTGTCACGGTTGCAACAGGCTTCTCGACCGGGTGTGTTACCGATTTATAACGATGCATTGTTGCGACAAGAATTGATGCTATTTCCACAGTGGTATGTGGCACAGCACAGACAAGTGGTGTTGAATGGTGATCAGCTTCATGACCTTCATCGTATGTTTGAGCAAGTGATTGCACAGAATTTGGCGGCACCTCAGGTGTTTGTTCACCGCGACTTCATGCCTCGCAACTTAATGGTTAACCATTCAGATGAACTAGGTGTCTTGGACTTCCAAGATGCCGTTTATGGGCCCATCACGTATGACATCGCCAGTTTGGTGCGTGATGCTTTCATCAGCTGGGACGAGGATATGTGCTTGGATGTGACAGTGCGTTATTGGGAAAAAGCCCGCCACTCGGGTTTGCTCGACGGTGAAAACTGGCACCAAGACTTTGGTGCTTTTTACCGCGCAGTGGAATGGATGGGTTTGCAGCGACATCTCAAGGTCGCGGGTATTTTTACGCGCTTGACTTTGCGCGATGGGAAACCCAAGTACTTGGCTGACACGCCCCGCTTTATCCGGTATTTGCGCGCCACCGCCTCGCGCTACCGTGAATTGACTCCGCTGTTGAGATTGCTAGATCAGATCGAAGACACCGGGCCTGCGGTGGGATTGTCATTCGGACGCCCATGAGCGCCAAATCCCGTGTGTTTGTAAACAGCCCGTTGCATGCCGATGGCGTGATATTTTTGGATGGTGAAGCCGCTCGACATACGCAGGTGTTGCGTTTGCAACCTGGCATGTACTTGGAATTGTTCAATGGCGAAGGTGGTGCTTACCAGGCGCAAGTCGTCGCCATGGGTCGCCAACATGTCCAAGTCCATGTGCAATTCCATGTAGCAGATATGCTGACACCTGTGTTTTGTACACAGCTGCTGATCGGTATGCCCGCCAATGCGCGCATGGATTGGTTGGTTGAAAAAGCCACGGAGCTGGGTGTTTCACGCATCACGCCGCTGATGACGCATCATGCTGTGTTGAAACTACACGGCGATCGAGCCATTAAACGGCAACAACACTGGCTGGGCATTGCACAGTCTGCCTGTGCCCAATCGGGCAGAAACCGTGTGCCGCAAATCGACATTCCTCAAACGTGGTCAGCTTGGTGGGCTCAATCAGCTTGCGTTATCCACGACCATCAATTTGTGCTTTCATTGCAAGCCCATGCTCGCCCGTGGCGTGATTTTTCATTCGCTGCGCCTGGTTCGGTATGTTTGCTTTGTGGGCCTGAGGGCGGATTGAGCGAAGAAGAAGAATCATGGTCCGTGGCCCACGGGTTTATTCCCGTGTCACTGGGATTGCATACTTTGCGGGCTGAAACGGCACCTTTGGTGGCGCTGTCTCGGCTACTCTGAACCGGCTGCGTAGCGGGCATTTAACCAGACCGTCAATTTTTGCAGCACCCCTTGTTTTTCTGGGTCGTTGAATATCTCGTGGTACATCACATTGAAGCAATGCGACTGCAACACATCTGCCGATGCGCGTTTTGAAAATTCTGCACTGCCTTGCGGGTTCACCAGCTTATCCTGTCCGGCATATAACAACAATGCCGGCACCTGCCATTTCGCGGCATCTTGCACAGCTTGTATGCCTTCTTTCACGATCCAAGCAGCTAAAGATGCCGAAATAAATCGGTGTACCAACGGATCGAGCTTGTAATCGCGCACCACTTGTGCGTCTCGCGCCAAGCCATCAAGTTTTAAACCATTGTCAACTCGCAGATGTGGAAACCATTTGGGCATAGTGGCCAGCAAGAATTTTTGAAATCCATTGGTAAATGCTGCCAATGCCGGCGAGCTCATGACCACTGCATCGGCGAGCGTAGCGTCAGCCGCTACTGCACGCTGCACCACCAAACCACCCATGCTGTGCCCCAATAAAACCAAGGGCAATCCGGGATGCAACTGGGTTACTTCCTTGACCATCCGGCGTAGATGCTCGATCAATTGAAGAGGCGAATCGGTGTCGCCGCGTTTGCCGCTTGACAAGCCATGTCCCACGTGGTCGTATCCCAACACAGCATACCCAGCATTCTTCAACGCAAAAGCCACGTGTTGATAGCGACCCATGTGTTCACCCAAACCGTGCACCAACAATACCAAGGCTTTGGAGGTGCCGTCAGGCAGCGGCCAGTGATAGCAGGCCAGGCTGTGTGGGTCTATGACGGTGTGAGTGATTTCGTGGTGAAAGCTGAACTGTGGGGCCGTCTTGCTCATACGTGGTCGGGGGTTCCTGCAGTGAGTTGAAACACTGCTGTGGTTGCTCTGAGATTGGGCCACCATCGTACGGTGTTTTGGTCTTGCAAGCCAAACGCTTTTTGCTTGGTCAGTTGCAATTCCTCCACCATGGCTTCAAAATCGGCAAACGTACCGACGCGGATGTTGGGCGTGTCATACCACTGATAAGGCAATTTTTTGGTAACTGGCATGCGGCCTGTCAACACGCTAAGTCGGTTGAACCAATGCGCGAAATTGGGAAAAGTGATGATGCCCATGCGGCCCACGCGCAAAGTTTCGAGCAACATGGTTTGCGCATTGCGCAAATGCTGCAAGGTGTCGATTTGCAGCACCACATCAAAACTGTGGTCTGCAAACATACTCAAGCCTTGGTCGAGATTGAGTTGAATCACATTCACTCCTCGCGCGATACATGCGGCAACATTCGCGTCATCAATTTCGACACCATATCCCGTGCAACCATGGTGTTGTTGTAAATGACTGAGCAATGCTCCGTCGCCACAGCCCAAATCCAACACACGGCTGCCGGGCGGCACCATGGCCGCCACGGTGTCAATCATCCAGTGGTTGCTCATGCGGTCTCCATGGTTGGAATGCGTTCAAAATAGGAGCGCACCAGTTTCAGGTAGCGCGGGTCGTCTAATAAAAAGGCGTCGTGGCCGTGCGGAGCGTCTATCTCTGCATAACTCACATCACGTTGGTTGGCCACCAAGGCTTGCACCATTTCTCTGCTGCGCGCTGGCGCGAACCGCCAATCTGTGGTGAAACTCACCAGCAAAAATTTGGCACTGGCAGTCGCCAATGCTTTGGTTAAGTCGCCACCATACGCTGCCGCTGGATCGAAATAATCCAATGCACGTGTGATCAATAAATACGTATTGGCATCGAAATATTCGCTGAACTTATCACCTTGGTAACGCAGATAACTTTCGATTTGAAACTCAATCTCTTGTGTGCTGTACCGGAACACATCGCCGGACTGCAAGGCGCGCCCAAATTTGGTGTTCATGACATCATCACTCAAATAGGTGATGTGTCCGAGCATGCGCGCAATGCGCAGTCCTCTTTTCGGCACGACACCATGTGCATAAAAATGGCCGCCATGGAAATCTGGGTCTGTGGTGATGGCACGCCGAGCGACTTCGTTGAATGCGATGTTTTCTGCATTCAAATTGGGCGCGCTGGCGATCACCACTGCATGCTTTAACCGATCGGGATATTGCAAGCTCCAACTCAAGGCCTGCATACCACCCAGGCTGCCGCCCATGACAACGGCTAACTGCACAATGCCGAATGCGTCTAGCAAACGCGCTTGCGCATTCACCCAATCCTCCACTGTTACCACCGGAAAATCGGCACCGTACACCTGCTGGGTCTGGGGATTGATATGCATGGGCCCGGTAGAGCCAAAACAAGACCCCGGGTTGTTGACACCAATCACAAAAAACCGGTTCGTATCTATCGGCTTGCCCGGTATCGTAACCAGGATCTTAAATTCTTTGGGGAACTTCTGGAGATTGTTCTGGACGTATTCAACCTTGCGGTAATGCACTTCGCTGACCACCGCCCTGGTG
>JBJTXF010000109.1:0-4899 GCA_046082145.1 Limnohabitans sp.
TCCATGTCGTCAAAACTCGATTTGGCCGCAGCAGGTGTTTTGTGGGCGGCAGAAGAGGTGCTGCGAGCGGCATTGCGAGCCCCACTGTCTTCAGCCGATGGTGCGCCCATGCCTTCACGCCCACCCAACAACTGCAATTCAGTGGCAATGATGTCGACCGTGTTTTTTTCAACGCCAGTGGTTTTGTCGGTGTAGGTGCCGTATTTCAAGCGGCCTTCAACATAAATAGGACGGCCTTTTTTGACATACTCGCCTGCGATTTCAGCCAGGCGGTCATAAAAAGTTACGCGGTGCCACTGGGTGTCTTCGATGGTTTCACCGCTGGCTTTGTCTTTGCGCTTGCTGCTGGTGGCGATAGACACATTGGCCACGGCCTGGCCGCTGGGCAAATAGCGCACTTCGGGGTCGCGGCCGCAGTTGCCGAGCAATATGACTTTGTTGACGGATGCCATGGTGTTTCTCCCGAAAGTGACTGTGATGAAGTTGTGTATGGGTCAGATTATGCGGCTTGGATGGGGTCAGATCAGTGTGCTGTGCCAAGGGTTTCAGGTGAACTGCGCACATAACGCGTCCCCCAAGCCACTGCCAACCAAGCCATCAGCAATATGCCGCTGGCGAGGAACACCCCGTGAGCACCGCCGCGTTTCACCAACCACCCGCCCAAAGCCCCGCCTGCAAAGATGCCCAGCGATTGCAAGGTGTTGTAAACACCTAAGGCGGCTCCGCGAGAACCCACCGGCGCCAGTCGAGAAGCCAGACTTGGCTGACTGGCTTCCAAAACATTGAAACCACAGAAAAACACAAACAACAGCACAGCCAGCCATCCTAAGGAAGGCGCGCTGAGCCAGGCCATCCAAGCCCATGCCAGTTGGACCAGCAATACCAATGCAATGCAACCCAAAAACAATGGCCGTAACTGGCCACGGCGTTCCATCGGAAACAGCGTGACGCCCATCACCACAAAAGACAGCAACACCGCAGGTAAATAGACATAGCCATGGTCCGTGCTGGCCACACCGGCTTGCACCAGCAGCGCCGGTATGGCCACCCAAGAAGCCAACTGCACCGCATACAAAGCAAAGACACCGAAATTCAAACGGATCAAATCGCGGTGCACCAACAGGCCCCATAAACTGTGGCTGGAGGTCTGCAACATGGCCAAAGGCATTTCTTTCGGTGTCCACCAACGCACCATCACCATACCCATCAAGGCCAGGCACAGGGTCACAGCAAAAATCGCAGACAGCCCGCCCCAGCCTGACAACACCGGCCCCAGCAACAGCGAAAAAGCAAACATCAAGCCGATGCTGCCGCCCACCAAAACCATGCCTTTGGTGCGAACCTCGTCCCTGGTTTGATCGGCCAACAATGCCGTGACGGCGGCGGAAATGGCGCCACCGCCTTGCAGTGCGCGACCCCAAGCCAGACCCGTCACGCTGGTGGCCATCGCGCCGATCACGCTGCCTATTGCCAGCAAACCCAGCCCCAGGTAGATGACGCGCTTGCGTCCCCAGCGGTCAGCGGCCAAGCCGAACGGAATTTGCAGCATGGCTTGCACCAAGCCATAAATACCCATCGCAAATCCCACGGCACTGGCGTCTTGACCGCCTTCGTATTGCCGCGCCTCAATCATGAACACAGGGAGCACCATGAACAAGCCCAGCATGCGCAAGGCGTAAATACCGGCGAGCGAAAAAGCCGAGCGCTTTTCATCGGCCGTCATCCGGGTGGGCGCGTTGGGATCGAGGGGAGTATCAGTAGACAAGGAAACAGTGCCAATGCAAACTAGGTGAAGCATCACATTGTCACCCATGCGCCGCTCGTATCATGCGTCGCATGGCCAAAGAAAAAACCCTGTTCAGCTGCAGCGAATGCGGCGGCACCAGCCCCAAGTGGCTGGGCAAATGTCCACATTGCGAAGCTTGGAATACCTTGGTCGAAAGCCGTGTCAGCGACAGCGGGGTCAGCAAAAACCGCTACAGCGACCGCGCCGGTTTGGCACCGGCTTCACCCGTGATGCTGCTCAGCGACATCGACGCCCTGGATGTGGACCGCACACCGACCGGTCAAGACGAACTCGACAGGGTGTTGGGTGGAGGCGTGGTTGAGGGTGGCGTGGTGTTGATGGGCGGTGACCCGGGTATTGGCAAATCTACGTTGCTGCTGCAAGCCTTGGATGGCTTGCAAAGAAGCGGTCAACGCACCTTGTATGTGACAGGCGAAGAGTCCGGTGCGCAGGTGGCATTGCGCGCACGCCGTCTGGGCCTGGACCACAGCCAAGTGCATGTGTTGGCCGAAACCCAGTTGGAAAAAATCATGGCCACTTTGCAAACCCAAGCGCCTCACATGGCTGTGATCGATTCGATTCAAACGGTGTATTCAGACCAATTGACCAGCGCACCGGGGTCAGTGGCTCAGGTGCGCGAATGCGCTGCGCACTTGACCCGGTTTGCCAAATCCAGCGGTACAGCCATCGTGCTGGTCGGGCATGTCACCAAGGAAGGTGCGCTCGCAGGGCCACGCGTGCTGGAGCACATGGTCGATACCGTGTTGTATTTCGAGGGCGATACGCATTCCAGTTTCCGTCTGGTGCGTGCCATCAAAAACCGTTTTGGTGCGGTCAATGAAATCGGTGTGTTTGCCATGACAGAAAAAGGGCTCAAAGGGGTCAGCAATCCGAGCGCGATTTTTCTGAGCCAACACGCCGAGCCGGTGTCCGGCAGTTGTGTCATGGTCACGCTGGAAGGAACGCGCCCTTTGTTGGTGGAAATACAGGCCTTGGTAGACAGCGGCGGCCCGTCGCCCCGTCGTTTGTCGGTGGGTTTAGAGCGTGATCGCCTGGCCATGTTGCTGGCTGTGCTGCACCGCCATGCTGGCGTGGCGTGCATGGACCAAGACGTGTTTGTGAACGCGGTAGGTGGTGTGCGCATCAGTGAACCGGCTGCCGACTTGGCCGTGTTGTTGGCCATCCAAAGCAGCTTGCGCGGCAAGCCATTGCCCAAGGGATTTTTGGCATTTGGGGAAATCGGATTGGCCGGTGAGGTCAGGCCTGCGCCACGTGGGCAAGAGCGATTGAAAGAAGCCGCCAAACTCGGCTTCAGTGTGGCATTGATCCCCAAAGCCAACGCGCCCAAAAAGTCTATCGAAGGCATGACAGTGCATGCGGTGGAAAGAGTGGACGAGGCGATTGCCGTGTTGCGGCAGTGGAGTTGACATGAACTGGCGAACCCTGTTGCTCATCCTTGGCTTGACAGCTTTGTTATTTGCTTCTTTCCGCGCATTCGGTTGGTGGGGCTTTTCATTGACCTCCAGCGGCATCATTTTTTGGTTGTTGCAACACGTCACCCGTTTGATGAAAACCATGGAAAGTGCTGCTGAACGCCCTATGGGTACGGTTGACAACGCGGTGATGTTTCATGCTTCATTGCACCGGGGGATGCGTTTGCTGAACGTGATTGGACTGGCCCGAAGCTTGGGTCAATTGCAATCTGCACCCAAGCAGCAGCCCGAAATATTTGTGTGGCAAGACCCTGCCAACGACAAGGTGCAATGCGAGTTTGAAGATGGGCGTTTGGCGCGCTATGAATTGACACGCCACTCGGCGGTGTTTGAGGGCGACGGCGGGACGTAAAATCCCGTTCTTTTAACGTCTGACTGCCCCCGAAAGGAATTCCATGAGTGCCCAGCCTCCCCCCATGCACGACCGTGACGGCAAGATTTGGATGGATGGCGAACTCGTGGAGTGGCGTGACGCCAAGATCCATGTGCTCTCACATACCTTGCACTACGGTTGTGGCGCGTTTGAGGGCGTACGCGCTTACGACACCGTGAACGGCACCGCCATTTTTCGATTGCAAGAGCACACAGAGCGTCTCTTCAACAGCGCCAAAATTTTGCGCATGAAAATCCCATTTACCCCAGAACAAGTCAATGAAGCGCAGCGCACGGTGGTGCGTGCCAACCAGTTGAAGGCGGGTTATGTGCGGCCCTTGACCTGGATCGGCTCACAAAAGCTGGGTGTCAGCCCCAAAGGCAACCATATTCACCTGATGGTGGCCGCATGGACATGGGGCGCTTATTTGGGTGACGATGGCATGAAGCGCGGTATCCGCGTCAAAACCAGCAGCTACACACGCCACCATGTCAACATCACCATGACGCAAGCCAAAGCGGTGAGCAACTACACCAATTCGATATTGGCCAACATGGAAGCGCTGGACGACGGCTATGACGAAGCTTTGCTGTTAGATGCATCGGGTTTTGTGTCCGAAGGTGCGGGTGAAAACCTGTTCATCATCAAAGGCGGCGTGATTTACACCCCCGATTTGTCCGCAGGCGCGCTCAATGGAATCACCCGCAATACCGTGTTTCACATTGCCAAAGACTTGGGCCTGGAGATTGTGCAAAAGCGCATCACACGCGACGAGGTGTATATCGCTGACGAGGCTTTTTTCACCGGTACCGCAGCCGAGGTCACACCCATTCGCGAACTCGATCGCATAGAGATTGGAGCAGGCAGCCGTGGTCCGATCACCGAAAAAATCCAATCGGCATTTTTCGACATCGTTAACGGGCGCAATCCCAAATACGCCCATTGGTTGACCGCCGTCTGATGAGCACCCACCCAGCACCCAACCCGATAGAACTTCAAGCCGCTGACCTCAACAGCCATGGCGGAGTGTTTTGCCCCAGCCCCATGGCTGGCATGGCCATATGGAACACCCATCCCAAAGTGTTCCTCGATGTGGCGCGCACCGGCCAGGCCAAATGCCCGTATTGCTCGACCGTTTACCGTTTGAAAGATGGTGAACATGTGCACAGTCACTGATCGCACGCATAGGCGACTCTGCGGATGCAGGAATCAGGCATGACGCGTACTTTGTTCGTTGCCCCTCAGTG
>JBJTXF010000110.1:0-4233 GCA_046082145.1 Limnohabitans sp.
CCCAACATGATCAACATGGCGGTTTCGGCATTGAGGTCAGAGTTGTTGACAATCTCTGGTTCACTGACTTTGTCAACTTCAGGTTTGTTCTGTGCAAGCACGGGCAAGGCCCCGCTGCCGAGAAAAACCGCGCAGGCCAAAGCCATCGGCGCGAGGGAGGAAAGTTTGTGCTGTGGGAATGTATTCATTAAAGGATGATAATCCCAGCGTTTGAATAAACCCGCCCCATGCCTGAATTACCCGAGGTTGAAGTCACCCGATTGAGTTTTGCCCCCGCCATTTCGGGAGCAAATATCCTGAATGTCAAGCTTGGTAAGCCGCTGCGCTGGCCGTTGTCATGCGATCCTGACATATTGAAAGGCAGGCAGGTTGTGCGCGTGAGGCGCAGAGGCAAGTACTTATTATTTGATTTATCCCAAGGAGTACTACTTATCCATTTGGGCATGTCAGGTTCATTGACATTTGGCAAACCATCATCGGTAGCTGGAAAGCATGACCATTTCGACTTGTTGACCAGCCATGGTTTGTTACGGTTGCACGACCCCAGACGTTTTGGTGCGGTGGTCTATGTAGACAGCGAAACCGATGCGCTCGCGTTGAAGTTGCTAGGGCGCTTGGGTGTGGAGCCCTTGGAAGACAGTTTTGACCCGCAAGTGTTTGCATGGGGCCTGAAGAAGAAAAACGCACCGATCAAGCAAGTGCTGCTGGCAGGCGAATTGGTAGTGGGCGTTGGAAATATTTATGCCAGTGAGGCATTGTTTTTGGCGGGCATTCGTCCCACCACCCGTGCAACTCGCATCAGCAAGCCACGGGCTTTCAAATTGCATCAAGCTATCAAGCAGGTACTGGCCAGCGCAGTTGAAAAGGGCGGCAGCAGTTTGCGCGATTTTTCCAACGCTCAAGGAGAAAACGGTTACTTCCAATTGCAAGCCAATGTGTACGACCGGGCGGGCCTGCCTTGCCGTGCTTGCGCCACGCCGATCAAGCGACTGGTTCAAGGCCAGCGTTCCAGTTTTTATTGCCCACTGTGCCAAAAGCCTTAATCCCATTTGCTGTTCGTTTGGTGCAGTGGCAGCGACGACATGGCCGCCATGATTTGCCATGGCAAAACACCCGCGACCCTTATCGGGTGTGGTTGTCTGAAATCATGTTGCAGCAGACCCAAGTGGTGACTGTCCTAGGTTACTACCAACGGTTTGTGCAAGCTTTTCCCAATGTTCAAACATTGGCCGCAGCCAGTTTGGATGATGTGTTGGGTTTGTGGAGCGGATTGGGTTATTACAGCCGAGCGCGACACTTGCACGCTTGTGCCAGGCAAGTGGTCGAAGAATTCGACGGCGTTTTCCCTCGTCACCCAGCGCAGTTGCAGTCTTTGAAAGGCATTGGTCCGTCCACCGCGGCTGCAATTGCATCGCTGTGTTTTGAAGAACGGGTGGCTATTTTGGATGGCAACGTCAAACGCGTGTTGTCGCGGCACCAAGGCTTTGCATTTGATTTGTCTGAGTCCAAGCAAGAAAAAAAACTGTGGGAAATCGCCAGTCGGTGCTTGCCAAAGAGCCCGTCTGACATGCCCGCTTACACACAGGGCATCATGGATTTGGGTGCCACCTTGTGTACCCGAGCCAAGCCGAAATGCGAGCGCTGTCCGGTGCAAACAGATTGCGCGGCGTTTGCCAATGGCAATCCGACGGACTATCCGGTAAAAACACGCAAGGTCAAGCGCAGTGCACAAAGCATTTGGCTGTTGTGTGCAACCACAAAGCAAGGTGATGTTTGGCTGAGTCAACGCCCGCCAAACGGAATTTGGTCCGGTTTGTATACCCAGCCTATTTTTGAGGCTGAAGACAGCTTGAAGGCATCGCTGCCCAAAGAATGGCGAAACAGTTTGTATATGCAAGCGGCTTTCACGCATGTGTTGACCCACAAAGACTTGCATGTTCATGCATGCCATCTATCCATACCCAAGCGCATGGATTTGGGAGAAGGGGCTTGGTTTGCTGCCAACGAGTGGCCCGCCTTGGGTTTGCCAGCGCCGGTTAGAAAATTGTTGCAGCGCAGTTGAAAGTGGTTGGATTCAGGTTGCGTCAAGCTCTCTGTGGCGCTTGAGGCAAACCCAATGCTCGGCAAAACGTTGCTGTAACTGCTCGACCAAATACACAGAGCGATGCTGACCGCCAGTGCAACCAATGGCAACGGTGACATAACTGCGGTGGTCTTTTTTGAGCGCCGGCAGCCATTGGTCTAAAAATTGGGCGATTTGTAATGCCATGTCTTGAACTGCTGCATGGGTATGCAACCAATCTGCGACTGGCTTGTCACGCCCGGTGAGGCTGCTTAAACCGGTCTCGTAGTGAGGATTGGGCAACATACGCACATCGAACACAAAATCAGCATGGACGGGAATACCACGCTTGAATGCGAATGACTCAAACATCAGCGTCAGTTGTGAGCCGGCGGCAGTCACCAAGTCGTGGATATAGCTTTGTAATTTGCTCGCGCGTAATTGGCTGGTGTCGATGATGTGCGATTCTTCGCGCAAATCAGCCAGCAACTGGCGTTCAAGCTCGATGGCATTCATCAAATCGCGAGCGTTTTGGCTGCCATTGGCCGAAGCGTGCGACAGAGGGTGGTTGCGCCTTGTCTCCGAAAAACGTCGTAGCAAGGTATCGGTGCCAGCATCTAAAAACAGCATCCGGACATTGACGTCATGGCTGCGCAATTGCGCCAACTGCGAGGGAACAGTGTGCAGCGCATTGGCACTTCTCACGTCCATGGCAATGGCAACTTTTTGAGAATCTTTCCGGTCTTCAAGTTGAACAAAAGGCATTAGCAGTTCTGGCGGAAGGTTGTCGACGCAGTAATAGCCTGCGTCTTCGAGTGCGTGCAAAGCGATGGACTTGCCAGAACCCGACATGCCGGTGATCAACACCAGTTCGCGCTTCATGGGTTGGTCGCTCTTTTTTTAGGTTTGGCAACAGTTGCTGATGACATGGATAAGAGCATTTCACGGGCATGTGCATGTGTGGTGTCAGACAAACGCTCGCCACCTAGCATGCGGGCAATTTCACTTACCCGTTGCTCACCACTGACTGGATGCACCGCGCTGAAACTGCCTTGTTTGTCAGATTGCTTTGACACCACCCAATGGTGGTCTGCACATGCTGCGACTTGCGGCAAATGGGTGACCGCCAACACTTGACGGTCACGGCCGAGTTGTTTCATCAGTCGGCCCACGGTTTCTGCAACCGCACCACCCACACCAGAGTCCACTTCGTCGAAGATCAATGTCTGCGCCGTTCCCAATTGGCTGGTGGTCACAGCGATAGCCAATGCAATGCGAGAGAGCTCACCGCCAGAGGCGACCTTTCCTACTGGCCGAGGAGTACTGGCAGCATGGCCAGCCACCAAAAACTGAACTTCTTCCAAACCATGGCTAGCGGGCTCAGGCAAGGCTTCCAAAGAGACTTCAAAACGTCCTCCTTGCATGCCCAGGTTTTGCATGGCTTGGGTAATGCTGGCTGCCAATTTCGGGGCGGCGGTTGAGCGGGCTTTGCTGAGTTGCTTGGCCTGTTTCAGGTATGCCTGAGCAGCAGACTGCTCGGCTTTTTCCAAGGCATCCAAATCTGCTGCAGCATCGAGTTTTTGCAACTCAGCTTTCCAGCTGGCATAGAGCTCTGGCAACTCCGCTGGCGTTCTTTTGTAGCGTCTGGACAAGGACACCCACAATCCCAAACGAGCGTCCAACTCTGCCAAACCTTGTGGGTCCAAGTCGGCGCGTCGAAGCCAGGTTTGCAAGCTGTGGACGGCGTCTTCAGCTTGGGCCAGACTCGCTGCCAATTGGTCGGACAGCGATTGAAATTCTGGCTCGATATGGCTTTGTGAAAGCAACGCTTGTTGTGCATGGTTCAAAGAAAGCGTGGCGCCAGTTTCTTCTCCGCTCAAGTGCTCAATGGCAACTTGCGCAGCTTCAATCAAGGTTTGCACATTTGACAGACGGGAATGTTGCGCATTGAGTTCATCCCATTCATTGGCTCGAGGGGCGAGTTTGTCGACCTCGCTCATTTGCCAAGCCAAGCGCTCGCGTTCTTGCTGCAATTTGTTTTGGGCTTGCCTGGCATGTGCCAGGGTTTGTTGAGCGCTGCGCCATGCATCCCAAACGGTTTGCAAGCTGAGTGAATCCACGCCGGCATAGGCGTCGAGTAAGCCCCTGACCGCGCTGGGACGCGTCAGGCT
>JBJTXF010000111.1:0-7455 GCA_046082145.1 Limnohabitans sp.
TAACCGGGGGCAGCTTGCCCTTCACTCACGCCTGCGGTGTATTGACCGCGCACCGTGTCGCGCTTGAAATCCGTGGGCGACATTTTTTTCAAAGAACGTAACACCTTGAGCTTTTCGTCGCGCACATCGTTGGCATCCAGTGAAATAGGCGGCTCCATCGCCACAATGCACAACAGTTGCAACAAATGGTTTTGCACCATGTCGCGCAACGCGCCAGCACCGTCATAAAAACCGCCCCGACTGCCCACGCCCACACTTTCGGCCACGGTGATTTGCACGCTCTTGATGTATGGCGCACGCCAAAGCGGCTCGAATATGGCATTGCCAAAACGCAGCACCATGAGGTTTTGCACCGTCTCTTTGCCCAGGTAGTGGTCGATGCGGTAGATCTGTGTTTCGTTGAAATGTCGGGCGACTTCTTGGTTGATCGCGCGGGCGGATTCCAAATCGGTGCCCAGCGGTTTTTCAAGCACCACCCGTGATTGCGCATCGATCAGTCCGGCAGTGTCCAAATGGGCGCAAATTTGGCTGAACAACTGCGGTGCAGTGGCCAAATAAAACACCCGTTGCCTGGGTGTTTGGCACAGTGCGCTCAGCGCTGCGTAATCTTTGGCTTGGGTGACATCGGCGCTGACATAAAACAGCCGCTGTAAAAAACGCTGCCAATCGTCTGCTTCAAATGCCTCAGCATCGATGAATGCCGGGGAGTGTTCGCGAATGAATTGCAAATAGTCGTCACGCGACAAAGCCTGCCGGCCAATCGCAATGATGCGGGTGGGTTCAGACAATTTGTCATGCACATGCGCCATGTACAACGCGGGCAGCAGTTTGCGAAACGACAAGTCGCCTGCGCCACCAAAGATGATGACATCCAAGTCGGGTTCGTCAGGTGAAAAAAGGGTCATGCGAGGGATATGCGAATTAAAGGTCTTGTTTCAGAAAGATGTCTTTGTCCGGAAAAAACTGCGCGTGCAAAGGCAACAGCGAACCGCCGAGTGCGCGTGCTGAGGCACCAACGCTGCCTGCGACCAGTTGGGGCCGATGTATGCCGTCAAAGCGAATACCGTCCATGCTGGTTTGGGTGTGCTCCAACAGGCGGTTGAGCAACAGCGGGCTGATGGAGCCGTCGACCACCACCGCATCGAGGTCGAGCAATGCACTGGCGCTGGTGACGCACAAAGCCAGTGCTTGGGCAGCCTGTGTCAACCATGAAGCTCTCATGGCGTCGTAGTCCACATGCATGATGTCATCGCTGGCAACCAAAAAGGGGTCAAGGCCGGCGCTGATCAAATCTTGCTCAAGCTGCCAGCCGGACGCCCGTGCCAGCAATTGTGAGTGCAATGCCTGGTCAGTACTGCCCAGTGGAAACGAGCCAATGGCACCGGCGTTACCGCGCGGCCCGTTGACGATATGTCCATCCAGCACCAGGCCGCCGCCGATGAACGTGCCGACGAAGACATACAAAAAGTTGGACAGGTCACGCCCCCGCCCTTGCACCAGTTCAGCCACACAGGCGGCCGTGGTGTCTTTGGCGAATTCCACTGGCAGCGGTGTCATGCGTTGCACGGTTTGCAACAGGTCAATCGTTTCCCAATCGGCCATGGCCAATGAGGCTTGTGCACCCATCAGGTCACCCCAGGCATGCAAGGACAGCGGTGCGCTCAAACCGATACCCACCACGCGCTGCCAGTTCTCGCCCATGCGTTGCTGCATGTATGCCAAGCCTTCAGCCATTTTGGGAATCACCTCGGCGGGCGAAGGGTACGGGTAATGGTGTTGCCAAGTGTGTTGGATTTGACCCAGAAAATCCGTGACCACCACTTCCAGGTTGCGCCGCCCGACTTGCAAACCGATGCTGAACGCGCCATTCGGGTTCAGGCTCAACGGTACAGACGGCTGGCCGATACGGCCTCGGATACGGTCTTGTTTGATTAGCAAACCGTCATCCAGCAAGCGATTCACAATGATTGACACGGTTTGCGTGGACAACTGCGTCAAACGCGCCAGATCGGCTTTGGGAATCGCTCCTGCATGGCGAATGGCGCGCAACACAATCCTTTCATTGAATTGGCGCATTCCGTTGTGGTTAGAGCCACGCATGGCTTTCAGCACAAGATCACCCCTTTGCAAAACATTGCGTTGCCATACGCCGTGCCTTCACCGGTTTGCACCAGCAAGCTGGCGGTTTTCATTTTTTCGTAGAACGCAAACCGCTCGACGGCCGCTACGTTTTGCGCGGGAATTCCCGCCTCATCCAATATATCCACGACCGCTTGTTGGGCAGCCGTGCGGTGGTGGGGTGCACTGCCGCTGACTTGCATATAGGCCGCAGGTTGTGCCACATCTTCAGCCAGCGGAAACACCGACAGCACCGCTTGCGTGACGCGGGCTAGCCCCAGACCAGGCAAACGCACCAGTGGTTTGCCATTGCGCAAATACTCGGCGGTGAAATTGGCGTCGACCACCGCCACCCATTCACCGTGGCCCATGGCGCTGAGGTACATCAGTAATTCGGGGCTCAAGACCGGATCGATACCTTTCAGCACACTGCCTCCTCCTGCGGCTGCAGGCTAGCCGGGTCGATAGCGCCGGTGATCAGGCCGACGATTTCCTGCGGGTTGGTGTCCTGGGTGCGCCGCTGACAAATGATGCGACCTTGGCGAAACACCCAAATGCGGTCAACCAGGTCGAATACCTGACGCAAGTTGTGGCTGATGATGATCAAAGGCACACCGCGTTGTTTCAAGCCTTTGATGATTTCCTCGACCCGCGCGGTTTCTTGTACGCCCAAGGCGGCAGTGGGTTCATCCAGGATGATCAATTTTTTGGCAAAACCGGCCGCACGGGCGATAGCCACACATTGGCGTTGGCCACCCGACATGCCGCGCAATGGCGCCGACATGTCTGGGATGCGCACCCCGGTGGTGGCCAACATGTCTACTGACTGCTGGCGCATGGCGCGGTGGTTCAGTACCGACAAAGGACCCAGTTTTAACCGCGTGATTTCGCGCCCCAAAAAAATATTTGCCGGCACATCCAAGTCCTCGGCCAGCGCCAGTGTTTGGTAAACCGTCTCCATGCCTTGTTCGCGTGCATCCAGCGGCGAGCTGAATTGCACCTCTACGCCATCGAGTTGTATCGAGCCTGCGCTGGGCTGTTCAACACCAGTCAACAAGCGCACAAATGTGCTCTTTCCAGCCCCGTTGTCGCCGACGATGGCGGCGTGTTCGCCGGACAACAGCGAAAACCGAGCATCGCTCAAGGCTTTGACGCCGCCATAGTGTTTGGTCAGGCCTTGGATTCGCAAAACGGGGATGGAAGCAGGCATAAAGTGCTCGTATTAAAAAAAGATGAGCTTGGAGCTTGTAGCATAACGCAAAACTGTGAAATAGGTAAATCTACTAGGTTTATTTAGTCGTTTTTCTGTTCTAATTTGCCTACAAGAACGCATTGCGGGACGGGCCTGCGACGCGCTTGCTTCTCAAATTCAGGAGATTCCATTAGACTGACACGTACTTTGGGCCGTATGGCTTTGGCGCTGACCGCGGCAGGATGTATGGCCTTGGCGCACGCAGAAACCACTGTTGCTTACATCACCAACGGCAATACCAACGAAGGCTGGACACTGATCAACGGCGGCGCCAAAAAAGCGGGCAATGCGCCTGGTGTCAAGTTGATCGAACTGGCGGCAGAAAAAGGCGAGTTGTCCAAACAACTGGCGATCGTGTAAGACATGATCACGCGCAAAGTCAATGCGATCGCCATCGCTCCCGTAGACAGCAAAGGCATTGCGCCCGCCATCAACAAAGCGCTGGCCGCTGGCATTCCGGTCATTGCTGTCGACACAGGTATCAATGGCGCCAAGATCACGTCTTATGTGGCCACTGACAACATCAAAGCAGCGATGGTGCAGGGCAATTGGGCCGCTGACCAAGTCAAAGACGGCGACACTGTTGTCTACATCACCGGCGACTTGGGTCAATCCACAGGGCAAGAACGCAAGAAAGGCTTTTTGGATGGTTTGAATGCCAAGCGCAAAGGCGTGAAAGTGGTTGAAGTACCCACCACATGGGACCAAACCATGGCCCAAAACGGCGTCGAAGCCGCATTGCGCGCCAACCCCACTGCCAAGGTGATTGCCTGCGCTTGGGACGGTGGCGCACTGGGCGCGAAGGCCGCCTTGATGGCAGCCGGTAAAAAAGCGGGTGATGTGAAAATCGCGGGCTTTGATGGTTCGCCCGGGGGTTTGGACATGATGAAGCAAGGCTGGCAACAAGCCAATGCCGCCCAAATGTTGGCCAAGATCGGGCAAGTGGGCGTGGAAACAGCCATTGCGGCTGCACAAGGTAAAAAAGTGTCAGACCGTATCGACACCGGTTCATTCTTGGTGTTGCCCTCGAACGTGGACAAATTTGCCAAGGACTCCGGTGTGGCCCAGTTCATGAAGGTCAAGTGATCGCATGCAGCCGATCTCCCAGCAAGACTGGTTTGGGGCGATCGTTGCGGTGCTGTTGCTGAGCCTGCTGCTGAGCATCGCATCGCCTTATTTTTTGACCACCGGGAATCTGTCCAATATTTTGGTGCAAGCCTCTGTGATCGCTTTGTTGGCAGGTGGACAAACTTTCGTCATCTTGACCGGTGGTGTGGATTTGGCGGTAGCCGCACTCACCGCGTTATGCGGTGCGGTAGCCGGTCACATGATGATCAAGCTGGGCATACCGGTCGGCTGGGCCCTGTTGGCCGCGGTTGCGATTGGCGCATCAGTGGGTTTGTTCAACGGATACCTGGTGGCATTTGTTGGCATTCCTTCGTTCATCGTGACATTGGGTGGACTCACACTGTGGCGGGGGCTGGCGTTTGAAGCGACCGGGGGGTTTGACAATGCCGGCATGCCCGACCCGTTGCCATTCATTGGTTATGGCGAGTTGTTGGGTGTACCCATGCCAATCGTTATTTCTGCGCTGTATTTCATGGTGATGGGGTTTGTGTTGTCCAGCACAAAGTTGGGCCGCTATGTCTACGCCATGGGCTCGAACGAAATGGGCGCACGGCAAGTGGGGATCAACATCAAGGCCTACAAACTGGCGGTGTATGTGGTGTGCGGATTGAGTTGTGCGCTGGGGGCCGTGGTGTTGATGGCGCGCATGGATTCGTCCAGCGGCAAGATGGCACAGATGTTCGAGCTCGATGCCATCGCCGCCGTGATATTGGGTGGCACTTCATTGTTTGGCGGAAGTGGATCCATTTGGGGCAGTCTGTTGGGTGCGGTGTTGATCACCATGGTCAGAAATGGCATGAACTTGTTGGAAATATCTCAGTTCAAACAAATGATGGCGATTGGTGCTGTGGTGATACTGGCGGTGTGGATCGATGTGATTCGCCGTCAAAGGATGTTGAAAAGATGACGGTGTCAGTCTGGGTGTTGGGCGAAGCCCTGATGGATTGCGTGGCGCAGCCTGACACCAGCTTGCGACCGATGATGGGTGGAAGCCCGTTCAATCTGGCGTGTGCGGTGGCATTACAAGCGGTGGACGTGGGTTACCTCAGCCCGTTTTCCAATGATGTGTTCGGGCAAGCGTTGTCTCAACGATTGGCCGAGACAGGTGCAAAAGCGATGGGGAAAACATCACGCAAACCCACCTCACTGGCCGTTATCAACATGCACAACGGACAACCCAGTTATGGTTTTTACCGCGATGGTATTGCAGACCGTGACTACAACGCCGAAGACATCGTCAGTCAATTGAAGCAGCATGCACCCGGCGTATTGCACACCGGCTCATTGATGGCCATGCCACCCGAACATCACAAAGTGATGCACGTGATTCAATTTGCCAAAGCCCTGGGATGGACCATCAGCATTGATGTGAATTTGCGCACCCGGGTGGCCTATGACTTGCCTGCTTATCTGGATGCGGTGAATCGAATGGCTGGACTCGCAGACTGGCTCAAAGCCAGCGACGAAGACATGCAACTGCTGGGTTGGCGAGACGTGAACTGGGACAACATCCGGGCGTTGGCCGCGCAGTGGCATGCCTTGGGTTGTCAACGCGTGGCATTGACTTTCGGTGCGACAGGCGCTTCATTGCATATTGCTTCGCCTTCGGCAGTAGATTCTGTGTCATTGCAAGCCAAAGCGGCGGCGCCCGCAGTGAATGTCGTCGACACCGTGGGTGCGGGCGACACGTTTTGGGGCAGTTGCCTGGCCGATTGGGTGTTGCATGACACCGTGGGCAACGATGGCTTGGCCGCTTCCCGGGCTGATCAAACCTTGCAAAGAGCGCTGAAGGGAGCAGCCATCAATTGTGAAAGAGTGGGGTGTCAGCCGCCGACGGAACAAGAACTGATGAAGCCGTGAAACAAGACACAAGACGGCCACACGTCTATTCAAAATAAAACGCGCATCCCGCTAGAATCAAATCCACCCCAAGGAGCGTTGCAGCTTTTCACAAAGCCAGGCTTGGGACAATTCTTCGCAACGACGCTCACCTGTTTCGCATCCACCAGGTGAGCTTATGCATACCGTATCCCGTCAAGTCCCTCCCATGAAGCTGTCAGGCTTGGAGCCTGTCTATATCGCTTCCAGTCAACAGCCTTTGCATACCCAGCAAGACACAGCAGACTTGCAGCAAGCACAGCCACAGGCCACGTTTGTCAACATTGGAGAGCGCACCAATGTCACCGGCTCCAAAGCGTTTGCGCGCATGATTTTGAACGGAGAATACGAGCAGGCTTTGGGGGTTGCGCGGCAACAAGTGGAAAACGGCGCGCAAATCATCGACATCAACATGGACGAGGCGATGTTGGACAGTGAAGCTGCGATGGTGCGTTTTTTGAATTTGATTGCGTCAGAGCCCGATATCGCCCGCGTACCGATCATGATCGACAGCTCTAAATGGTCGGTGATCGAAGCCGGTTTGCGTTGCATACAAGGCAAAGGCATTGTCAATTCCATCAGCATGAAAGAAGGTTTGGACGAATTCAAACGCCAGGCGAAATTGATCAAACGTTACGGCGCGGCTGCCGTGGTCATGGCCTTTGATGAACAAGGGCAAGCCGACACCTATGCGCGAAAAATTGAAATTTGCGAACGCGCTTACCGTGTGTTGGTCGACGAGGTGGGCTTTCCTGAAGAAGACATCATTTTTGACCCGAATATTTTTGCCATTGCCACCGGCATCGAAGAGCACGACAACTATGCGGTCGATTTCATTGAAGCCACCCGTTGGATCAAACACCACCTGCCGGGCGCGAAAGTCTCGGGTGGGGTATCGAATGTGTCTTTCAGCTTTCGGGGCAACGACCCGGTGCGAGAAGCGATTCACACGGTGTTTCTCTACCACGCCATTCAAGCGGGCATGGACATGGGCATTGTCAATGCGGGCATGGTGGGTGTGTACGACGATTTAGAACCCGTGTTGCGCGAGCGCGTGGAAGACGTGGTGCTCAACCGTA
>JBJTXF010000112.1:0-2850 GCA_046082145.1 Limnohabitans sp.
TCTGTTGAAGGACATGCTGAAGGTTGACCACTTGGGGGTGAAGGGTCAGGTGTCCCAATCGAATTTGAGAGAAATCGAGCAGATCATTGATGACCGTGAGCAAATGTGCGGCGGCATGCTGAGCGCTTGCCACAAAACCTCTGGACTCATCGCCCATGGGCTTGTGGTCATTGAGCAAACCCAAGTAACCAATGACCGCATTCAAAGGGGTACGCATGTCATGACTGACCATGGCCAAGAATTTGTCTTTGTGCGAGTCAGCCAATTTCAATGCGGCAGAGGCATTGGCCAGCCGTTTGTTGGTTCGGTTCAGCGCGTGCATGGATTGCGCATGTGCAGAGTCGTACACAAACACCAACACCACCTGGGTGATTTCCAACACCATGATGCACAGGAAGCTCTGTGCAAGTTGTTGCCATGTGTTGGATGGATTCATCGGCAAAAGACCATTGATTTGGGCAACAAACAGAATAAACAGGCTGAAAAAACTCACCACCACCCAAAAGATGGCCCACGGTCGATTCATGCAAAACACCGCGAGCAATGGCACCAATCCCATGAAAACCAAATAAGGAGAAGTCAAGCCACCGGTGAGCGCGGCGTTGAAGACAATCAGCACAATCAATGTGATTTGGTAAATGGCATGAGACCACAACATACGCAAGCCCAATCGCCAAGCCAACAAATTGCAAAGCAACACCACACTGGCTACAACACAGGTTTCTGAGGCGATCGGGTTGGACAAGCCAGCCAAAAGCATGGCGATGGGCAGCAAAAACGCAACGGCAGCCAACGTATTGATTAAAAAATAAAAATTCGGTGAACTGCGCAGCCCCAGCGGCAGTTTGCGCAACACCCATAAGTAAAAAAGATAATTTTTATTGACCATGATGGATAACTTCTGTGTCATTTGGGGTAATTCAAAGTGTAACTTTCAGCACAAATCTTTTGCAATATAATCACATAACCGAGGAGCGCTGCAGCATCTGTTCCAGATGTGAGGCTCGGAACCCTTTCCAACTGCGCTCACCCACTGACAACGTGAGGTGAGCACCTCGGTTCAACCTGTGCTTTAACTCGCGTTTCAGTGGCCCTGAACCTTTATAGGAGCCTCACATGAACGCATCTCTCAAACCCACCCAAACCACCGATTTCCATGTCGCTGACATGAGCCTGGCCGACTGGGGCCGCAAAGAAATCAAAATCGCAGAAACCGAAATGCCCGGTCTGATGGCGATTCGCCAAGAATTCGCCAAAGCACAGCCTCTCAATGGCGCGCGCATCACGGGTTCATTGCACATGACCATTCAAACCGCGGTGCTGGTGGAAACGCTGCAAGCCTTGGGTGCGCAAGTTCGCTGGGCCTCTTGCAATATTTTTTCGACCCAGGACCATGCAGCCGCGGCACTTGTGGCCAACGGCACGCCTGTGTTTGCTTACAAAGGCGAAACGCTGGCCGATTACTGGGATTACACCCACCGCATTTTTGAGTTCGGCGTCAAAGGCTCAGAAGGCGAAGGCCCCAACATGATTTTGGACGACGGTGGTGATGCCACATTGCTCATGCACCTGGGCAAGCGTGCTGAAAAAGACGCCTCGTTGTTGAACAACCCCGGCAGCGAAGAAGAAGTCTGTTTGTTCAATGCGATCAAAGCCAAGTTGGCAATCGATCCCACCTGGTACAGCCGCAAGTCTGCGCACATCATTGGTGTCACCGAAGAAACCACCACGGGTGTGTTGCGCTTGAACGAAATGGCAGCCAAAGGCAGCCTGATGTTCCGTGCCATCAATGTCAACGACTCGGTCACCAAAAGCAAATTCGACAACTTATACGGTTGCCGCGAATCGCTGGTCGACTCCATCAAGCGGGCTACCGATGTGATGATCGCAGGCAAAGTCGCGGTTGTGGCCGGTTACGGTGATGTGGGCAAAGGTTCCGCCCAAGCATTGCGTGCATTGAGCGCACAAGTGTGGGTGACTGAAATCGACCCGATCAATGCATTGCAAGCCGCCATGGAAGGCTACAAAGTGGTCACCTTGGAATACGCGGCTGACAAGGCAGACATTTTTGTGTCCGCCACCGGCAATAAAAATGTGATTCGCTATGAACACATGGCCGCCATGAAAGACGAAGCGATTGTTTGCAACATCGGTCACTTCGACAATGAAATCGATGTGGCCTCATTGGAGAAATTGAAGTGGGACGAGATCAAACCGCAAGTCGACCATGTGATCTTCCCTGACGGCAAAAAAATCACATTGCTGGCCAAAGGCCGTTTGGTGAATTTGGGTTGTGCCACCGGCCACCCCAGTTTTGTCATGTCTTCCAGCTTTGCCAACCAAACCATCGCCCAAATCGAATTGTTCACACGGCCAGACCATTACGAATCCGGGAAGGTTTATGTGTTGCCCAAACATCTGGACGAAAAAGTGGCGCGTTTGCATTTGAAGAAAGTGGGTGCCATGTTGACCGAACTCACTGACGAGCAAGCCGAGTACATCGGGGTTCCGAAACAAGGCCCCTACAAGCCCGAAACCTACCGTTATTGAGCCAGGTGGGCCGTCCGCCGCTGTTCAGCCTATGCGTGCAGATCAATTGCTCGTTCAACGCGGCCTGGCCCCCAGTCGATCCGCCGCTCAACGTCTCATCGACTCGGGCGGCGTTCGATGGCTCAGCGCATCAGGCTGGATGTCTCCCCGCAAGGCGGGCGAAGACCTCCCGGAAAATTGCGAACTCCAAATCTGTGACGACGCGGAACTTCGCTTTGTTTCTCGCGGAGGCCTGAAGCTCGACGGTGCGCTGTCCCAATGCGGAATCGACGTGAACGGGTTCACCTGCCTGGATGTCGG
>JBJTXF010000113.1:0-5907 GCA_046082145.1 Limnohabitans sp.
ATGAAATTCAAAAAAAATAAAATATGATTCAAGGTATGTTGCAGTATAAAAAACAAAAGAGTTACATTCCTCGAGTCACTGTGAAATAAGCAGAGGGTGGCTTGTTGTATTTACCTAGGTCTGTTGCCGTTTGGCATTGCCATGGCTTGCATCTAAAGCGGGTGGCCATGCCGATCAAATTTTTCACCATGGTATGGTTGTTTCATCTACATATTTCGCATCCACAGCCTTTATGACTCAAACACAGTCTGATGATCAATTTTGGGGTAGTTGCAAATTAAGTGTCGCTCCCATGATGGATTGGACGGACAAGCATTGCCGTTTTTTTCACAGGCTTTTGTCAAAGCGAACATTGCTCTACACAGAAATGGTTACCACAGGTGCATTGATTCATGGCGATCAGTCAAGACACTTGGATTTCAATGAACAAGAGCATCCTGTTGCTTTACAGTTGGGCGGCTCTGTCCGCCATGAATTGGTCAGGGCTGCCAAACTGGGTGCGCAATGGGGTTACGACGAAATCAATTTGAACTGCGGCTGCCCCTCAGAGCGCGTGCAACGCGGCGCATTTGGAGCGTGTTTGATGGCAGAACCGAACTTGGTGGCCGATGGCGTGAAAGCCATGTTGGATGTTGTCACTGTGCCTGTGACAGTTAAGCATCGCATTGGCATAGACCGAATAGAAAGCTATGCATTTGTCAGAGATTTTGTAGGTACGCTAACCCTGGCTGGTTGCCAGAGATTCATTGTGCATGCACGAAACGCTTGGTTGCAAGGTATTTCTCCCAAAAAAAACCGCGAGTTGCCACCCCTCAAGCCTGATTGGGTACTTCGTTTGAAGAATGACTTTCCAAGCGTGTCTTTTGTCATCAACGGTGGCATAGTGTCCATGGAACAAATTCGCCAATATTTGACTCAACTCGACGGCGTGATGGTCGGGCGAGAGGCTTACCACAACCCGTGGCTGTTGACCGAATGGGATGCTGTATGCGGGCTGCGTTCAGCAACTCCAACCCGCGATGACATAGAAGCGCGCATGGTTCAGTACATGGAGGCCCAAACTGCTAAAGGCGTACCATGGTACGCCGTTGCCCGTCACATGCTAGGTTTGAGACATGGACAAACAGGGGCGCGTAAATGGCGACAGGTATGGAGCGATCACAAGCTCAAGCATTTGCCCGCCGCAGAGGTGGCAAGAATCGCCAGTAAAGCCCTCAACTCCTCAAAAGCGATAGAACAAGCCTGAAATGTATCCTCGGTGAAATAATTTCTTAAACTCCCACTGCAAAAATTCAAGAATCTTTCTTAAATGTTTTACTTTAATAAAAAATCGTTTGACGCTCAATAATTAGTTCTATTTAATGACTTGTGTTGACAAATCTCTTGTGTTGTATGGGAGAAAAATATGTTGTACGCAAGTCGTTTTTGCAAATTCTTTTTGTTTTTGTGCTCAGGAATACTGGTGGCCTGTGGCGGTGGCAACTCGCCGGCCGGTACATCGAGCACGACAGCGCCTTCAACCACTTCAGTCGAGACGGTCTACCCCGTTGATTTGACCTCTACGCCTCAGGGGCGCATGCAATTGGCCATGTTCACAGCCGATACCAGCGTACTCAAAACCGAAGATACCAGTTTCCTGATTTCATCGGCCATGAATTCACTGGAGTCGGTCAAGGTCAACCGCGAAAAATTGCTGAATGATTTTTACGCAGGGCAAAGCTCGAAATTTGAGTTGGTTCGCGAGAGCTACATGATGCAACCCAGCTTTGCCACCATGGACAAAGTCTTTCCTTTGGTGATCGGCGACAAAGGCAACACATTGGCATCCATCAGTACCCTCTACGACAACCGAATCGCGGCTTACGGCTATGACATCTTGGCTGGCTATGACCCTGCCAATACGGTTCAAACTGTTTCAGTCCGCCCCTCTCAAGCAGCGCACAGAACCGTTTTCAAACGAGTGGTTGCATGGTTGGTCACGGGCAATCCCTTGACAGACTGGTCTTCACGGTCTGCCAATTCTTTGAATGTGGCCTGGTCCAGTCTGCCCACTTCCTCGACGGTTCTCTACACCAACAGCATAGGTGTCAAGGTTAATCGACCTCATGCGTCTGCAGGCATGACCGCGTTGGGCATTCCTTTTAATTCGCTTTCATGTGATCCATTGTCAGATCCTGTGAAGGATTGCGCTGCCAAAGCGAAATTGGTGGTTATGGGTGCTATCGACGGGCGTACTGGGGTGGATTTGAATACGCAGTTGTTGCGTCTCCAAGAGATTGTGAAGGTCAAAATTCCCATTTTGTATTTGAATGCCCATCCTAACGGTGGCGCACCTAACGATTACGCAAGAGCTGCTTTCAAAGAAGACCATCTTCGTCACAAAGCCATGGGGCTTGCATTTGGCAGTAACCCTGATAAGCGCAATTACTATATTCAAGATTTTGTATCGGGATCGGTTTCCTTTGCTGAAAGAAGAGAACAATTCGACCACATGGGTAAATTGGTCAGTCGCCTCAGCAAAGCCTCTTTCTCTGCCTATGATTGGTCTCAATGCATTGACCATGATTGTGTTATGCCACCTCAGTTCATCAAAGACATTCACGAGCCAGCGAATTATTTGATGACAAAAATCCAGGAAATGGATATGAATGGACATAGCATTTTTGATGCTGAGTTCAGTGCCAACCAATCGCTTCGACAGTTGATACTTTGGGCAGATACGTACCGTCGATCAATGACCTATCCTCTTGACAAAGTCAAGAATTCTGAAAAGTTTCAATTGGCTTACATCGCAGACTCTCTGGTGGTATATGTCAGAAAAAAGGGTGCTGCCCAAACTTCCTTGGGCAATTATTTGGAAGACAAGGTCCAAACCCTCAAAGGAAATTCAGACTTCGAAACAGTAGATGTCACGCTTCCCGGCGTTGAGGGTTTTACTGCAATCGGTCGATTCGCATTACCCGGACAGCCAGTTGAAATCAAGTGGTTGAACACCCCAAGTAGCGGTACATTCAAATTCAAAATCAATGCCACACGAGAGGGCACCAATCGAAAATGGGAGCCAACCACCGATGAATTCGGCAGAGACAGACCCGTATCGGGCTTGAGACGCCCCATGTATTTGCGCAGCCCCGAAATCCCCTTAGGCCAAGACACAACCACAGTCGTGAGCCCATACGGTGGCGTGATGTTGTTGGTATTTGAAAATGCCAAAGAGGCCAAAGTCAGTTTGCAGATCAAAGGGGCGGCCCGTCACCCGTTTTATGACACCACTCAGGGAACGCCAGACGCCAAAGCATTTTTGGAAGACATTAAAAAAAATCCGATCGGTTGGTTTGAAATCAAAACCCCTGGCATGGAAATCCATTCCATCCGATCAAAAGCCATCGAGTTTTTAGAGCCGCCCCCGTTTGAAACTTATGCGCAAAGGGCCCAATATCCGAATGCATCCAAGCCTTACTTCCACAGAGACAACGGAATCGATATGAACAAGTACCTGTTCGAGGCTAAAAAATATGTCATGGAAGAGGCGTATCAATTTGCAGGTCTTCAAGTGAGAGGCGTGGAGCTCAAACCCAGTGTTTTGCAGATGTGCACTGACTTGTATTGGGACTGCACCAGCACCAGCATACACGTGCCACCGGTTGTTCAGCATTTTCATATTGATATGCGAGCTACTTGCGGAGCTTTGTGTTCTGGGCAACCCATCGACAGCAGTTCTGGTTTTGCCCCTCGCTCTTGGGGCATCAGCCATGAAATGGGCCACAACTTGCAGCGGTTTAAAGTGTATTACGACAAGTCTACCGAGGTGTCTAACAACATAGTGCCTTTGCACATGCGCTGGCAATTGTTCAGAGACTTAGGCAGAACAGAAATTGGTTATGAAAACGAGCTGTTAGATACACACATCACTTTTGGTTTTCTCAAAAACAATTTTAAGAACACAAGTTTAGCCACCAGGGAAGCAAAGATTGCCAAGACAAAAGCTGATTTATGGACCCTTGATGCCGGGCAAAATCGTCAGCGGTTGCATTTTTATTCGCAGTGGCCATTGATCTACCATGAAGTTTTGAAAGAGAAAAATCCCATGGTTTCTGAGGAGTTGTTGTGGGAGCAGGCCTGGGATGTATTCACCCTGATGTACCTCAACCTCAGACAAATTGAATCTGTGTCCGATGCCAAATGGCCCATTGCGAATGACAAACTGGGATTCGGTTCATACACCCAAAAGCCCGCCACATCCCATGCGTCGGTGGTTGTCGACGGTGTGGTCACTTATCCGCACCATGATTATTTGTTGGTGATGCTGAGTAAACTGACTGGCAGAGACCAAAGGCACCTGTTTGACTTCTGGGGTATAGAAACTTACACTGAGGGTCGCAATCAAGTGCAAAGCATGCAATTGCCTGCTCAACCAGTCAAGTTTTATACCGTGGTGTGTTCTGACGATTTCAGAACACGGCGTGTCATCGATATGAACGCACCTAACCCCAGCTTGCCAGCAGAATGGGGGTCCGAGCCATTCAAAGACCAAACCAGCAATTGGGCCGCCTGTCAGGCAGCGACTGCCGCTTATGAATCAAGCCGATGATCAGTCTGCAATGCCGGGCACCACTTGGCTGAAGCCACCATCTACATAGGTGATTTCGGCAGACACCCCGGCAGCCAAGTCGGACAACAAAAAGGCAGCGACATTGCCCACATCTTCGATCGTCACATTGCGCCGTATGGGCGACTGTGTTGCCACTACCTCCAAAATTTTTCCGAAGCCTTTGATGCCAGAGGCGGCCAGTGTTTTGATCGGGCCGGCGCTGATACCGTTCACACGCATGCCTCTGCGCTGGCTGCCGAGCGATTCGGCCAGATAGCGCACAGACGCTTCCAAAGAGGCTTTGGCCAATCCCATGGTGTTGTAGTTGGGTACGTGTCTTAATGCACCCAAATAGGAAAGCGTCAGGAGTGAGGCGTTGTCGTTGAGGTGCGGCAAACATGCCTTTGCCATGGCCGGAAAGCTGTAAGCACTGATGTCGTGGGCGATGGCAAATGCTTCGCGGCTCAAGCCATCCAGAAAATCGCCGGCGATGGCTTCGCGGGGGGCAAATCCAATCGCGTGTACAAACCCGTCAAAACGCGGCCAGGTTGTCGTCAAATCCCCGACCAGTGTTGCAATTTGTTCGTCACTGGACACATCGCAGTCAAAAACCAAAGAAGAACCAAACTCGGCGGCAAATTCGGTGATGCGTTCTTTGAATCGCTCTCCTTGGTAACTGAAGGCCAACTCGGCGCCTTGGTCGTGGCATGCGCGGGCAATGCCATATGCAATCGAACGGTTTGATAACACGCCGGTGATTAAAAGTTTTTTACCGGCCAAAAACCCTGTTTTTTGCGTCACGTGGAAGCTCCTGAAAAATCTTGCAGAATTGTCGCATGCGCAATGTTTTGTCTTTGGTGTTGCTTTTGCTGACCCAGTCTTCATGGGCAGCGCATGCTTATGCGCAATTTGGTGACATCAAATACCCCCCTGGTTTCAAACATTTCAGCTATGTCAACCCCGTGGCGCCAAAGGGCGGAAGCATCGCCATGGTGTCACCAACCCGGGCCTCCAGTTTCGACAAGTACAACCCTTTCACCTTGAAAGGGACCGCACCTCCAGCTTTGAACAGTTTGATGCTGGAGACCTTGTTGGTGGGTAATTTTGACGAACCCACCACGGCTTATGGTTTGTTGGCAGAAGATGTCAGTGTGGCCAAAGACAAGTTGTCGGTGACATTCAAGCTGAACCCGCTGGCCCGTTTTCACAATGGTGATGCTGTTTTAGCGACGGATGTGAAATTTTCTTTTGAACGTCTAACCAGCAAACAAGCCGCTCCACAGTTTCGAACCTATTTCAGTGAAGTCAAAGGTTTG
>JBJTXF010000114.1:0-2087 GCA_046082145.1 Limnohabitans sp.
GTGATCGGCAAATTACCCACCGGTGGAAAAGTGCCGGCCCAATACAAAGACTTGCTGTCGTTTGTACAGGCGTTGCAATCGAAAAGCGAAGCCACAGGTGTCAATGCCCGTTTGGCAGACAACGGTGATTTGATTTTGGAAAACACCCCAGGCAACGAAGGTGAAACCTTTGCGCTGGGTCCTTACGATGATGCAGGAAAACCTGCCAACGCATTGAACCTGAATTTGAGCGAAGGCTCGAATTTTTTCCACGGCATGGTGCGCCTGACTCGCCGCTTGGGCGACCCTGAAAAATCTGATATTCGTTTGTCGTTTGGCGAATATGGGCCAGAGGACAGGCGCCAAACCGGCAGCCCATTCGATTTGAGCTTGTTGGGTTTCAGAACAGCTGCCTACGTAGAGGGCAAAGTGCCTGACGATTTGATGGTGTTTGTGACTGGCCAAGGCAAAGCCAATATCGCGGCGAGCTTTTCAGGCGAACCCATTGATCCCAAAGACAAACTGCGCGATCAAAACCTTCAGATCAAGTTCATTGAACCTGATCGCTACGTGATCATCGACGGCGCAACAGGTACCGAATTGGTTAACCGTCACTACGACAACACCGTGCTCGACCCAGTGATCGAGTACCAAGGCTTGTCGATCAAATTTTCACGTGCGCCCGATGTGGGCGATGTGTTTGCAGTGGATGGCAACCATGACGGCATTGGTAACAATGAAAACATGTTGGTCATGGCAGATTTGTCGCAAAAGAAAGTGATCGGTAACAAAACATTGGCTGAAAGTTATATTGACCAAGTCAATAACGTAGGTAATGCCGCGCAGCAAGCCAAGATTACTCAGCAAGCTTTGACCGTGGTGAACGAACAGGCCCAAAGTGCACGCGACAAAGTGTCGGGTGTGAATTTGGACGACGAAGCGGCTGACTTGATTCGTTTTCAACAAGCCTACCAAGCAGCTGCCAAGGCGCTGCAAATTTCCGGTCAATTGTTTGATGCCATCGTGCAAGTCCGCTGATAAGGAGATGACACCATGGTCATGAAAGTTTCTACCAGCATGTTTTTTGACCGGGCCAGCGCTCAGTTGGCCAATGTGCAAGGCAACTTGGCCAAAACACAAGAGCAATTGTCGACTGGCAAGCAAATCACCAAGCCCAGTGACGAGCCAGACAAAGCGTCCTTGGTGACCCGTTTGGAGTCTGAGATCGCGCGACAAAAAAGCTACCAAGAAAATATCAAAGCGGTTGAGATCAGACTCAAGGCTGAAGAAACCGCCTTGAACAGCACCAGCGATGTCATGTTCCGCATGAAGGAGTTGTCTGTGCAAGCGGCGAACGACACCTTGGGCGCAGCAGACAGAAAAACCATTGCGCTGGAAATGACCGAATTGCGCAACCAAATTCTGAGCTTGGCCAATTCGCAGGACTCGAACGGCAATTATTTGTTCGCCGGCAGCCGCGTGAGCCAAATGCCGTTCTCGCCCGATGCCAAAGGGGTGATTGTTTATAAAGGTGACCAAGCCCGCATGGTGGTCGGTGTGGGCGACAACCGCCGCATGAACCAAAATATTCCCGGCTCTGACGCGTTCATCAATGTGGTGCGTGACGACGGCAAAGGTGGTCGGGTGGGCATCGGGTTTTTTCAAGCCATGGGTGACTTGATCGAAGCGGTCAAGAACAGCAACCGCGTGGCGATCCAGCGCGGCATCAGCGAAATAGATACCTTGCAACAAGGCCTGAGTGATGCCACTGCGCAAGTGGGCACCGATTTGAACGTGGTCGATTCGCAAAACAATGTGTTGGACGAAATCACATTGCGCTTGAAGACCACCATGTCGGACATCCAGGATTTGGACTACACCGAGGCCATCACCAAAATGAACAAAGACCAGTTGGCACTGGAAGCTGCGCAGAGCAGTTTTGCCAAGATTTCAAAGTTGAGTTTGTTCAATTACATCAATTGATGGGCTCAAGTTTCTGTTGTTGAATCCGAACACACTGACGATAAACCATTAAAAAAAGCGAATGGCTACCACTCCCGTCAGCTCCAGCTCCTCCACTGCCATAACCACCTCGGCGGATGTGGCAG
>JBJTXF010000115.1:0-8339 GCA_046082145.1 Limnohabitans sp.
GAAGAATTGCGTTTGCTCAGAGAAGAAGAGGCTCGGCAAAAAGCTGAGGAAATCAGAAGAAAAGCTGAAGAGGCCCGACGAAAAGCTGAGGAAGCCAGAAGAAAAGAGGAAGAAGCTCGCCGAATTGAACAAGAGGCCAAAGAGGCTGAGGATCAGCGCCAGCAGCAGATCAAGCGACTCAAAAGCCTGGGTGCCAATGCCACTGGGCCAGTTGATCCAGCTAAAGAATCCAAAAACAGCGGCAAGCCCAGTGATTCCTATTTGGGCCGACTCAGGGCGCTTGTCAAACCCAACATCACATTTTCAGATTCTCAGCTGCAATCAGTTCGAGGAAATCCAGCTGCTGAAGTAGAAGTGATCATCAACCCCAGCGGACAAATCACCGGTATGAAATTGACACAATCGAGTGGCAATGCAGCCTGGGACCAAGCTGTACTCAAAGCGATTGAGAAAACCAATACCTTACCGCGGGACGAGAATGGAAAAATTTGGCCCAAAATTATTTTTGTATCGAGGCCACGCGACTAAAAATCAATGCAAATGGCGTGGCCTGCGACCGCCGTGGCCGCCGCCACTGCCTTTAGGTGGTTTGCTAATTTCGAGAGAATTCACCAAAGAATCGAAACGCTTACTAAACAGTTTGTCGACCTCCAGCACCACATCGCTGAGTTCTGAAGCGTCGAAATGGCGCTCCATCAAAGCCACCAAATCTTGCACCAGCAAATCGCGTTGAACTTGCATGATGGCTGCAGGTGTGGGGCCCACAAACAACATCAGGAAGTCATCGCGCGAATCGCGGCCCTGCGCTTCATCTTCGTCGTCAAACTCGGCATCGTAAAAAGTTACTTCTAGTGCAGCTCCCGCACGGGTGAGGTCATTGAGAGCCATGCACACATCATCCAGAACCTGTCGGAAATCATCTTCACCCTTGATGGTCCAACAAATTTGCAACAAATGGTCGCTGGTGTCGTGCCTAATTCCAGGCTCTTCTTCGTAAAAACTGTCAGCACATTCTTGCAAAGATCTGGCACCTGCATACAGCCACAGGCCGCGCAACGCTTCTTGCAAATGCTCAAAAGTAACTTCCTCACGCAACGGCACAGCGCCGTGCAAATGGATTTCGTAGGTGGTGTTGAATCGTGTCATCAAAGCATGATAGCAGTGGCGAGACTCATGCCAAACAGGCTACCCAACCAGGCTCTAGGCCAATCTCTATGCGTTGTTCAATTGTCAATAAGCCTGACTGCATATCGCGGGCGTAAACCGCCAGATGGTTGGATATTTGTCCAGCCACCCAGAGCTGGCTGCCATCCGCACTGACGGCAAAGCTTCGGGGCTGCGTTTCTGTGGGTGTGTGTGCTAACACATGTAACTTCCCACTTGTGGAGTCGACCTTGAAAACAGCCAAGGTGCTTGATGTTCTTTCGCTTGTGTATAAAAACCCTGCGTCTGGTGACAAGTGCAAATCGGCAGCCCAAGGCTTACCCGAGAAACCCAAAGGTAAACTTGAAACATGTTGCAGATGTTCAAACACACAAAGTTTTGCATCCCAGGCCAACACATCCACAGTAGCATCGAGTTCATTGAGCACATAAACAATCTTGCCATCTGGGTGCAAGCACATGTGCCTAGGGCCTGAACCTGCGCGAGACAGCCATGGGGTTTTCAATTGCAACTGCCCGGTGTTTTCATCGAATGCAAACACCATGACCGTGTCGTCACCCAGACAAGACACCCAAACAAAACGATTGTCCGGAGAAAACACCACAGCATGGGGATGACGCAAAGTGGAAACCACTGTGTGATCTAACGATGGCAGCTTTGTGCTGTTCAAAGGGCACACTGTCAAGCTGTGCGAATGGTAGGAAACCGCGAGCAGAAAACGCCGTTCACGGTCTAAGCTCAAGTAACACATGCGCGCAGTCAAAGGGACTTCATGGGCTATAGCCAACTCGCCATTGAAATGGTCAGCAGACAAACACACCAAGGTATTCACTTCTCCACGCTTGGCGACATAAACATGACGAGCGATAGGGTCGATACACATTGGCCCGAGGCCGCTTCCTAAAACGCATGCGGAAGGCGCTGTCGGTGAACCGGTGTTCGGCAAAGCGAAGCGCTGAATTTCGCCGCTGACGGCGTGACTAACGTACACAAATGGCATGGTGATTGGCTTATGGGTGACCTGACCCATAGGCATACGGGTCAATGTATTGGATGGTGCCTGAGACCGGAATCGAACCGGTACGCCCCTTATTCAGGATAGCGGCGGATTTTAAGTCCGCTGTGTCTACCTATTTCACCACTCAGGCTGTAATGGATGACTGTATTGTGGCAAAGAATCAGCGACTAACAACTTGCTCTGCCAAATAAATCCGTTGACCCACATTGGCAGGCAACGCGAGTTTGCTACCTTGGAAATAAATATTTACCGAGGACAATTCATAACTGCTGATGGTCCAGGGCGGTGACCCATGAACGCTGCGGCCAGCGCCAGAATCTAAATTCAACACAGTACGATTGAGCTTGCCATCGTCCACACACAATTGCACTGGCTGATTGGCTTGGACATAAACATAGTTTGCGGGTTTAGACACCGAATGCGCAGACACCGTGATGGCTTGCGCATTGATATTGGCACATTCACGCTTGTCAATCGATGCGATTTGCATGTCTGGTTTATCAGCAGGCAAGGTTTTGATGCTTGAAGGGGCTTTGGCAACCGGGGTTGCAGATCCAACAGTGGAAACAGAGTCGACATTACCTGCTTCAGCTTGGGTATGTTGAGCAGCTACTGTATCCTGCGCAGAGAAAGCGGAAGAGGCGGGTTGTTCCAAGCTGGCGCGCAATCCTGAGGGGTTGACCCATTCTGTGAATTTAGAAACAGCGACTTCTTGACTGGATTGCCAACCGAAAAAAACGAGCAAAATAACAGCAACCAACACAAACACCGAAAGTATCCCGCCCATGCGACCAGGGCGACGTACTTTGGATGTCACCACATTGCCGCTGAGATTTTTTTCAGACAAGCGAATGATGTCATCTATCACATTGACATTGGCGCGAGGAACAGATTCTTCCGCAACCACTTTGGTAGGCGAAGACACAGGCACGGGGTTTTCAAGCATGCGAATCACACGCCGCATGGACTGTGCTTTGATTTGGGGCGAATAAAACAAGTTGTCGCCACCTTCTTCCAACTGCCGCAATTGACCCGCAGACAAATTGGCCATGGCAGCCAATTGAGCAATATTGAAACCCGCAGATAGCCTGAGGTCTTTCAAATACTCAGCATCGTTGCGCTCGTTTGCTTCCATCCGTGCTTTGTCTGTGGTAAGTGATCGAAAAATGTACTGTAATAAGACAAATTAGTCCATGCTGATTTTCTTGGGTTTACCACTACTTTAGTCACATTTTGTGGCGGTAATTTTGCACTTTGGAGTTTTTTACAAGCAATGGTCATTTCAGATTCACCACTTGAAGTTCGGCTAATTGAGGGGTCAAACGCCTTATCGCCTCTGGTGTTCTTGCACGAAGGACTGGGCTCGGTGGCGATGTGGAACAGTCGAACACTCGATTGGCCTTTGGCGGTGTGCCAAGCCACTGGCCGCTCTGGTTTGGTGTATTCGCGGCGGGGCTATGGCCGTTCGCCAGCGATTCCCGATGTGCGTGGCACCAACCGACTGGCCCCCGACTACATGCACCGAGAGGCCTGGGAAGTTTTGCCCCAATTGCTGAAAGATTACTCGGTAAACAAGCCTGTGCTGTTAGGTCACTCCGATGGTGCAACCATCGCATTGCTGCACGCGGCCAAGTTTCCGGTTCGTGCAACCATTGTGATGGCTCCGCATTTGTGGGTAGAAGACATCAGTTTGCAGTCGATCGAAGCCGCCAAATCCGCGTTTGAGCATGGCGAATTGCGAAGCAAGCTATCTAGGTTTCATGACGACGTTGATGGCGCGTTTTGGCAATGGAACGATGTCTGGTTATCGGATGCATTTCGCAGTTTTGATATCCGCCACGAATGCCGGCGCATCACAACACCCGTACTGGCCATGCAAGGGGTGGACGATATGTATGGCAGTTTGCGACACATTGAAGAATTGCACACGCAAGGCACAGTAAGAAGAGAGGTGTTGCAAAACTGCGGACATTCACCCTACAAGGATCAACCCAGTTTGAGCTTGGAGTTGATCACCCATTTTTTGAAAGACCAGCCTTGAAACCGGCATGGTACAAATCGAACGCAACCCGCATGTCTTCAAGCCTGTGGTGATTGACGATGCCGCTTCAAAGTCTGCTGGTCAACGCCTTCAGTTCTTCACCGCGTAACCAACGCCATTGGCCTGGAGCCAGCGTGTGGTCCAACGCGATGCTCCCCACACGTGAACGGTGCAATCGAACCACCTTGTGACCCGTGGCTGCCAACATGCGTTTGACTTGGTGGTATTTGCCTTCGGTCAAAATCAAAACCATGCTGTGGCTGCCTGTCAATTCACAAGCGGCTGCCTTGACCGGTTGGGGGTCATCATTCAGCACCACACCTTGCAACAATTTTTCCGCAACCGATGCATGCATTGCATCCTGCGTTTCCAATTCATACACTTTCGGCACATGGTGCTTGGGTGAGCTCATGCGATGAATGAACTGGCCATCGTCGCTCAATAGCAGCATGCCTGTGGTGTCTTGGTCCAGGCGCCCGACCGCTTGCACACCTTGTAAGCCGGTTTTGGCAGGCCGTTGCCGCAAAGGTGTGGGCAACAGCGAATACACACTGGGCCAAGCCGATGGTTTGTGCGAACACTCGGTTCCCGCTGGTTTGTGCAACAGCACATAGGCTTTGGAGTGGTACTCCCAAAGTATGCCTTGCACCATGAAGGGCATGCCTTCCACAACGTCAACAGCGGTGTCGGTGTTGTCAGCGTTGACCCAGCCATGCCCGGTGTCGATTTTGACCAAGCCTTGCTGCACCAGGCCTGCACAAATACGCCGTGTGCCAAAGCCTTGGGAATACAAAAGATCGGTGAGCTTCAAGCGTTGCGCCATGTCAAACAAGCATCAAAAGGGATATGGGTTCAGGGGGGTGTAAGCGTTAAAGTATGCCCCATGGAAAACATAGATGTCATGGTTTTGCGCTCATTGCGCAATTGGCGGCTCGCCGGGCAACGTGCCTTGCTGGCCACGGTGGTTCGAACCTGGGGATCGTCTCCCCGCCCGATTGGCTCGATCATGGCCTTGTGTGAAACAGGCGCCGTGGTGGGCTCGGTCTCAGGGGGTTGCATTGAAGACGATTTGATTTACCGCTTCACCCAGGCCTATGCCAGCGGACAGTCCTTGGGTGAAGCGCAAGTGATTCCCAGCGGCGCGCCACAACGCGTGAAATACGGCATCACCGCCGATGAAGCACACCGCTTTGGTTTGCCTTGTGGCGGCACTTTGGAATTGCTGTTGGAGTTTGACCCCGATGCCAAATCGCTCGAGCAATTGGTGATGTCGCTCGAGCAAGGCCAATTGATACAAAGAACCACGGTCCTGTCTGATGGTTCGGTGAGTTTGAACCGCAGCTATTCCCCCACCGAATTGAATATCGACGACACGCGATTGGTCAACACCTTCGGGCCGGAATACCGCATGTTGCTGATTGGTGCCGGACAACTCACCGAATACTTGGCGA
Source organism: Limnohabitans sp. (assembly GCA_046082145.1). Lineage (GTDB taxonomy): Bacteria > Pseudomonadota > Gammaproteobacteria > Burkholderiales > Burkholderiaceae_C > Limnohabitans. Next base: position 5,675 of record JBJTXF010000115.1, read on the forward strand.
CCATGGCTTTGTTCAATGGATTTGCAGTCACCGTTTGTGACCCGCGCGAGGAATACCGTGGTGCTTGGTCTGTGGCCAATGTGGCGGTCACCAGCGAAATGCCGGATGACGTGGTGCAAAGCTTCCGCCCGGACAGACGTAGTTGCGTGATCGCCTTGACTCACGACCCTAAATTAGACGATTTGGCTTTGCTCGAGGCTTTGGACAGCGATGCTTTTTATGTCGGTGCGATTGGATCGCGGCGCAACAACGAAGCACGACATCAGCGCATGGTGGATCACTTGGGCAAAACCGAGGAAGAGTTGAAACGTTTGCGTGGCCCGATCGGGATTTACATTGGCAGCAAAACACCTGCTGAAATTGCAGTGAGCATCATGGCTGAAGTGCTGGCCGTGAAAAACAATGTACCCTTGCCGCGCGACATGGATGTGGCCCACGCCAAAAACAGCCAAGACATTGCCCACAACGACCCCGGTGTGTTGGTGTGCGGTATTCGTTAATAAAGGGTTTCAAAAACACCATGGCCTCAGGTAAGCTAGATTTCACCTCACTGCGCAATGCATTGATACGGCTTGATGAAGGCTATCAACGCTACTTGCTCGACACCAGCGACATACAAATTCGTGATGGCTTGATTCAACGCTATGAATTCACCTATGAAATCAGCCACAAAATATTAAAGCGCCACATCGAAATGACATCAGCCAATCTTGAGATATTGGACGCCATGCCGTTTGCTGATTTGATACGAACAGGCAATGAGTTGTCACTGCTAAAAAGCGACTGGACAGCCTGGAAAGTATTCAGAGAAATGCGTGCCAAAACCAGTCATACCTATGATGAAGATATTGCGTTGACTGTGGTGCAAATCATTCCGAAGTTCATCCAAGAAATTCAATTTCTTGTGAACCAATTAGAGATTCGGCATGCCTGACAAAGCCACGGATGCACTGGGCGCAAACACTGGCATATCGCTGACGCAGGAAGAATACCGTTGTGTCACCTCCCTGTTGCAAGCCATCGTTCCTGAACGAGAAGTCAGAGCATTTGGCTCAAGAACCACATCGGTGCACAAACCTTTTTCAGACCTGGATCTGGTTGTCATGGGCGATCAAGCGTTGCCCGCTGATAAAGCTGCGGACTTGCGCCAGTCTTTCACCGATTCAGATTTGACATTCAAAGTCGATGTCGTGGTCTGGAGCGAACTCCAAGACGCTTTCAAACGCATCATCGAATCCAAATCCGTGGTGATTCAATCAGCCCCGCATCCATAGTGGGTGGGTAGACGACCATTTACCGCGCTTGTCTTGCAGCACCACATCCACACCCCACGCCCGCGCAGTGTCTTTCACTTTATCCGGTGGGCACATGAAAAATACCTTGGTCAATGCATCGGCCATGGCGCACGAAGGTGCCACCACTGACACGCTCGACCAATAGCGTGGGGAGTCACCTGTGTGCGGGTCAAATATATGGTGATGCAGATGGTCTGGCGTAAAGCTGGTGTGTGCATCTGATGAAGTTGCGATAGCCAAACCTGGCGGTAGGGTTAGGAGATGCTTGTCGCTATCCGATCGGGTACTCTCAATGCCAAGCCGCCAAGCCTGCAGACCGGGTGCTTGTCCCAACGTCGATGTTTCACCTGTGTCGATCAACGCATGCATCACGCCATGTGACTGCAAAACCGAACGCACCAAATCGGCGGCGTAGCCTTGGGCAATACCGTTCAGAGACACGCCCATGCCTTTGGCATTCAAACGAATGGTGTGTGGGCTGATTTCCAATGCACGCCAATTGACCAAAGGCAACTGGCGTCGCAACACATCTTTTGATACAACCGTGCCTGCTGCCTGCGCTTGGGACCACACTTGCCACAATGGTTGAACGGTGACATCGAATGCGCCCTGACTGCGTGCTGACACATGTTGCGCCAACGCAAGCACCGACAGCAATGGTGCCGACGGTTGTTGCAGCACACCTTCGCGGTTCAAGCGCGACACCGCACTGTCAGGGTTGAACAGGCTCATGTCAGCTTCCACTTGGCGAATGGCTTTGACCGCTTCATCCAATGCCAACTCCAACCGGTCTGCCTGATGGTGCGCCGCACGCAACCACAACGTGGTGCCAAAACCCATCAGAGCGCGTTCGCGCCATACCCATCGGTTGAGGCTAGGTGACGATATCGACGCAGTCATCGATGATGAACCCGTCATGCCAGACAACAACGCACCCGCTCCCCATCCCAAACATTGTCGACGTGACGAACTCATGCGCTAACCTCTGTTTTGAGTGGAATGAAACGGTTACCGTCTTTGCGTTGTTGAATCAACGGCAGGCATCGCTTGTCGTCTTGGTAAATGGACACGCAATCCAAACATTGGAAACATTCGCTGTAATTGACCTCACCCTTGCGATCAATCGCTTGGTATTCGCAGCGATGGCGGCATGTCTGACATGGCGCACCGCAAGCCTCACGCCGAGGTATCCATGACCAGCGCTGCAGCACGTTGGTCGCTGCCAACGCCGCCCCCAGCGGGCAGATATAACGACAGTAACCTCTGTAAACAAACACGCTCAATCCCAAACAAAACACCGCCCAGGCGATGTAGGGCCAATCGCGCACAAAGTACAAACTGATCGCTGTTTTAAAAGGTTCGACCTCAAC
>JBJTXF010000116.1:0-2003 GCA_046082145.1 Limnohabitans sp.
ACTGTAAATGAATTTGCGTCTCAGGTTTTCAATTGAAATCTTCAGACGGAGGTGAGTGCCGACTCTAAAATAACAAGGGCTTCGTCAAAAACCTCTTGCTGGATGGTCAATGGGAATAAAAAACGCAGCACATTGCTGTCCATGCCACAGATCAACAAGATCAAGCCTTTTTGCTGGGCAACGGCCTGAACTTTTTTGGTGAAAACTGAGTCGGGTGTACCGTTGGGGTGGCGAAATTCTGCGGCCACCATGGCACCCACGCCGCGCACTTCAGCCAATGGCGGCACTTGTAAATGCATTTTTTTTAGCAACAACTGCAATTGGTCACCTAATTGCTGACCGCGAGCAGGTAATTGTTCTTCCTGCATGATGTCTATTACCGCAAGCGCTGCAGCGATAGCAAGCGGGTTACCAGCATATGTGCCACCCAATCCCCCAGGAGGTATGGCATCCATGATTTCTGCGCGGCCAGTGACGGCAGACAGATTCAGTCCCGCTGCCAAGGACTTGGCGCATACCATCAGATCGGGGGCAATGCCCTGCTCATCATAATGTGACATCGCAAACCATTTGCCCGTTCGTCCAAAACCAGTTTGTACCTCGTCGGCAATGAGTAATATGCCGTGTTGATTGCACAGTTCGCGCATCCAATGCATCGCATTGGGATGAATGATGTTGAACCCGCCCTCTCCTTGAACAGGTTCAAAAACCATGGCGGCCACACGGCCAGGGTCTATGTCATATTTAAATAATCTCTCCACTCCTTTTTGAGCATCTGACAAGCTGTCTTCATCAGTTGGAAATGCGACATGGTAGACCTCTGCTGCCATAGGGCCAAAATGGCTTTTATAAGGAGAAACTTTTCCAGTCAGCGCCAACGCATACAGGCTGCGTCCGTGGAAACCGCCACCAAAGGCAATGACACCATTACGGCCGGTAGCTGCGCGGGCGATCTTGATGGCATTTTCAATAGCCTCTGCACCTGTAGAAAAGAATGCGGTTTTTTTGGCATGCTTGCCCGGTGTTATGTCGTTGAGTTTTTCCGCCAAAGACACATAACTCTCATACGGGACGATTTGGTAACAAGTATGGATAAACCGTTCCATTTGTGATTGCACAGCAGACAAAACTTTCGGATGTCGGTGTCCGGTATTTAAAACTGCGATACCACCAGCAAAGTCAATGTAGCGATGTCCCTCGACATCCCAAAGTTCCGCATTCAAAGCTCGGTCAGCAAAAAAGTTGGTCATCACCCCTATTCCCCGTGGTGTAGCCATTGCTTTGCGGTTCATCAATGTTTCATTCAAAGAACTCTTCATAAATTGCCCGTCGGTTTAAATTTTGACCATCACATGTCGAGCAATGGTGTAGTCCTCTAGCGCATACATAGACATATCCTTGCCATAACCTGATGATTTAAGGCCACCGTGTGGCATTTCATTAACCAGCATAAAGTGTGTAGTGATCCAAGTACAGCCATACTGCAATTGTTTGGCAACACGCATGGCCTTGCTGATATCTTGAGTCCATACGCTAGAAGCTAAACCATATTCAGAATCGTTGGCCCAATTTATAACTTGCTCAGCATCGGAGAATCTTGTTATCGATACCACGGGACCAAAAACTTCACGCCTAACTATTTCATCATCCTGTCTGGCACCAGCGATTACAGTGGGTTCGTAAAAAAAACCGTTACCAGGCCGCTGCTTACCACCTGTGGTGACTTCCATGTGACCGGTCAATTGGGCGCGTTCTACAAAACTGGCAACGCGATTGCGCTGGCGGTCTGAAATCAATGGTCCGAGTTCAATGCCCTCCTCGTGTTGCAGTCCTGTTTTCAAGGTAGCGACTGCACTGCTTAAATCTGCAACCAGTTTTTCATAAATTTTTTGACCAGCATAAATACGGCATGCAGCGGTGCAATCTTGTCCCGCGTTGTAGTAGCCAAAAGTACGAATACCTGTGACAACTTCTTCCAAGTTGGCATCGTCAAACACGATCAC
>JBJTXF010000117.1:0-2602 GCA_046082145.1 Limnohabitans sp.
CCCATGTGTGGCAACAACTCAAACAAGCCGCCGCTGCCCGGCAGTGCCCGCCACGTGCGGCGGTGTTTGGCAGCGATGTGGCTTTTCGCATGGTTGATTTTGCGCGTCGCAATGGCGAGCGCGCCGATGTGGCGCATGCCATTGAGTGGCGCGGCGGCGATGCGTTGCAACGTATGCCGCCCGGTGACAAGCCGGGTTGGATGCTGGTCAATCCGCCCTATGGCGAGCGGATTGCCACCGCAGGTGTGGCTGGCGCATCGCGGCAGGGCCAGTCGCTTACCGACGCATCGGGCATGTCTAAGGCCATGGGCGGTCGCGAAAGCGGGCAAGTGCAAGACGGCGGCGATTTCTTTTTGCAACTGGCCAGCCATTGGAAAAAACATTACGGCGGATGGCGCGCCTGGGTATTGACACCGGAATTGAAATTGCCGGGACGCATGCGCTTGAAAGAGTCGCGCAAAGTGCCGATGTGGAACGGCCCCATAGAGTGCCGCATGTTCCGCTTTGACTTGCGGGCAGGCGCCGCAGCCGATCCGCGTTGAATGGCGGCGGTTGTGTCTGACAAACCCTGTCTGGTGCTTGACACCAACGTGCTGCTCGATATCTGGGTGTTTCAAGACACGAACACCGCCACTTTGCATGAACATTTGTCCCAGCGACGCTTGCATTGGTTGGCCACATCCGACATGCGTGAAGAACTGTGGCGGGTGCTGGCCTATCCCCACATCGCAACGCGCTTGGCCAAGCAGTCGCGCAGCGCTGCAGAGGTATTGGCCGCATTCGATGGTTGGTCTCATTTGTATCCGACAGCGCCAAAGGCGCCTTATGTGTGCAAAGACCAAGATGACCAGAAATTCATCGACTTGGCAGTAACGCATCGCGCGCTTTTGGTCAGCAAGGATCGGCAAGTGCTGCGCTTGACCCATCGCCTCGCCAGACTGGGCGTGGTGGTCACCAGCGATTACAGTCAAGCGCAATGGGCTGAAACGGGATAAACCATGCGCAACTTGCTGACAGACACAGACATACAAAACGCATTGCAACTCCTCAACAGCGAAGCGACACAACGATGGCGCATGCAAGAGAACGCCTTGTTGGCCGATTGGGTGTTTGCCGATTTTTTACAAGCCATGGCATTCATGCAGGATGTGGCAGGCGTGGCGCACCGCTTGGATCACCATCCGGAATGGTCGAATGTTTACAACCGCGTGTCGGTGCGGTTGACCACGCATGACAGGGGAGGGGTCACGCCCTTCGATGTGGAATTGGCACAAGCCATGAATCGCATCAGCCTGGCATGGGCGTCGCATGGTTGAGCAACGCCAATAAATGCCCCACGCCATGGGCATGGGTGGCATGCCGCACCGCAGCGCGGTCGCCTTGGAACACACAAGTGTTTGTTTTTACCCAGGCCGATGATGCGCCCAAGGTCGGGCCCGCATCACTGGGCATGGCCCAGGCAAAACACACGGTACCCACCGGTTTGCTTGCACTGCCGCCACCCGGCCCGGCAATGCCCGTCACTGCCAACGCCACTTGTGCTTTGCTGTGGTTGAGCGCACCGAGTGCCATGGCTTGAGCCACCGGCTCACTCACAGCGCCGTGTTGCGCAATCAGCGCGGCAGGCACACCCAGCATGTCGTGTTTGGCTTCGTTGCTGTAGCTGACAAAACCGCGTTCAAACCAATGGCTTGAGCCGGCCAATTCGGTGCAACCTGCACTGATCAAGCCGCCGGTGCAACTTTCGGCGCAGGTCAGCATCCACCCGCGTTGCAGCAGCACCGCCGACAGTGCTTCAGTCGGTATGAGGTTTTTCATCGGGTCGCCAGCCAAAGGGACAAACACAACAACGTACAAAACGCCGCCACCAAATCGTCGAACATGATGCCGAAACCACCGCGCCAACCAAGACCATGAAAAGCACGGTCGGCCCATCCGACCGGTCCGGGCTTGAGCGCATCAAAGCAACGAAACAGCACAAACGCCACGAACTGCCCCATCAGGCCTGAGGGCATCCACAACCACAGCACCAACCAGAACGCCACGATCTCATCCCAGACAATGGCGCTGGGGTCTTGCACTTGCATGTGTTGCGCGGTCACGGTGCAAGCCCACCATCCCAGTGGCAACGACAAGGCGATCAGCCAACCTATCTCTGCGGCGCTCAGAAACAAGCTCAGTACCACATACGCGGCCCATGCCCACAAGGTGCCGACCGTGCCGGGGGCTTTGGGGCTCAAGCCAGCGCCAAAACCCATGGCCAGTGCGTGGGCAGGATGTGACCACATGAAGCGAGCGGCATTCCACTGGGTGTCAAAAGACATGGTCGTCCCTCACTGCACAAAATGGTCAAACGATGCAAACCGTCGCGAGATGGGCACCCCTTGCAAGTCAAGCACTTGCAGACCGCTGCCCGCAGTGATGCGGCCAATGCAAGTGACACTGACATCGGCTTCGTTGGCTGCCTGTTGCACCGCCTCGGCTTGGTCGGGGGCAGCGGTGAACAAGAGTTCGTAATCGTCGCCACCTGCCAACGCCATGTCCAAGCGTTTGGCAAATGGCAGGTTTTGCATGGCTGAACTGATCGCTGCGCTGTCTTGTA
>JBJTXF010000118.1:0-2281 GCA_046082145.1 Limnohabitans sp.
CACTGATTCCCCCAGCACGGGGTCTTGCTGACCGATAAACATCAAACTGCGGCCACGCCATTGTTGTTTCAAATACGCTGCCGCTTGCCTGGAAATATCCGCGCCTGGGCTGTCAACAGCAGATGGCACCATGCCCGGAAAGGCACGCAAAGCTGCGCGGTGTCCTGCATCTGGAAAGGGCGCGTTATACGCGTTGCATTCTTCATCGGTCATGTGGGGGTTGCCACGCGCAAACAGTTTGGCGATGTCGTACAACGGTTTGTCAGCGCACATTTGTCGCCACGCCAGAAAGCCTGGGCTCAAGGGGCGTGTTCCTTCTGCCAGCAAGGTGTTCATCACCAGCAACGCGTCGTAACGCCAATCGTGGGCCATAGGTAAGGTCAGGCCCAGAATGCCGCCCCAGTCTTGCACCACCAAATGTATGTGTCGTAAATCCAGCGCTTCGACAAATTCCAACAACACCTGTCTGTGCCATTCAAACGAATGGGCACTGTCTTTTTTCGGTTTATCGCTTTTGCCAAAGCCCGGCATGTCTGGCGCTACCACGCGATGCCCTGCGGCCAAAAACACAGGGATCATGCGTCGGTACACATAGCTCCAAGCTGGGTTGCCATGCAAACATAACCATGTCACCGAAGCTTCAACGGGGCCTTCGTCCAAATAATGCATGCGCAAGCCATTCAACGCTGGCAATTGGCTGATGTATTTGGCCTGCCAAGGGTAATCAGGCAGTGCATCAAAAGCGTGTTCTGGTGTGCGCACCGCATCCTCGCGCAATCGAGTCGACAAAGCATGCGCTTTCTGTTGGGCGCGTTGGTGTTTGAAAAAGGTTTGCAAAGCTTGTGCGCATTCATCTGCCAACACACCTCCCCGTTGACTGGTGTGATGATTCAGTTGAGGATGAGAAAAGACATCAAGCACTGAGCCTGCTGCACCGGATTTAGGCTCGGCAGCACCCCATACCACTTGGCGCAGTCGTGCATTGAGCATGGCGCCGGCACACATGGTGCAGGGTTCCAATGTGACATACAAGGTGCAATCTTCAAGCCGGTAATTGCCCAGTAAGCGAGCGGCTTCGCGCATGACCAGCACTTCTGCATGCGCACTGGGATCATGTGTACACAGCGGCGAATTGTGCGCTTGCGCCAATACTTTGCCATCACGAACCAGCACAGCGCCGACCGGCACCTCATCTGCAGCCAAAGCAAGGTGTGCCTGCGCGAGAGCCATTTGCATAAAGTGCTGATCGTTCATGCGCCGCAATGTAACCCATGCGCTAGAAAAGACCGGTGACTCAATCGACCGGTGTGGTCAGCAAGGAGACGGTCGGTTGACGGTCAGTGCCGTTTGCGAAGTGGTCCGCCGGGGCCTTTGCCCTCAATATGCCTGAAGGTGATGCGACCTTTGGTCATGTCATAGGGCGATAGTTCTAAAGTGACTTTGTCACCTGCCAGGATGCGGATATGGTGCATTCGCATCTTGCCTGCGGTATAGGCCACGAGTTCGTGGCCGTTGTCCAAAGTGACACGGTAGCGCGAGTCCGGGAGCACCTCGCGCACCATGCCGGACATTTCCAGCATTTCTTCTTTGGACATCAGTGGCTTTTAAGCTGGTAGCTTAATCGGCTGACTTGATGTTGGACGCTTGCAGGCCTTTGGGGCCGGTGGTCACTTCAAAGCTCACTCGCTGGCCTTCGGCCAACGTTTTGAAACCCTGATTTTGGATCGCTGAAAAGTGGGCGAACAAATCTTTGCCGCCGTCTTCGGGTGTGATAAATCCAAAACCTTTGGACTCGTTAAACCATTTCACTGTACCTGTTGCCATGTATTGCATTTCTTAAAAAAAAGGGAAGCCCCCCTGGGGTCGAAGGTCAGAAAAGACGAAGAGACGAAGGGAGAAATACCTATGAGGGCAGAACTAAAAACGAGCTACAACGACATAAACTGATATCGAAGTCCGACTATGCACTGTTTCTTGACATAAAGCAATCTTTATTTCCTGAATCAGCTAATATCCGGTCAATGAGTGACATTCGCACGCTGAAACAGGTCTTGAAACAACACCGCACCATTGCGGTGGTCGGTTTATCTGCCGATTGGTTTCGGCCCTCTTATTTCGCCGCCAAGTACATGCAATCGCACGGCTACAAAATTGTGCCGGTCAACCCCAAGTACCCACAGATTCTCGAGGAGCCTTGTTATCCCAGTTTGTCCGCCATCCCATTCGCTGTCGATATAGTCGATGTGTTTCGCAAACCCGCCGACACTTCCGCCATTGCCCG
>JBJTXF010000119.1:0-5132 GCA_046082145.1 Limnohabitans sp.
ACCAAAAAACCAAAAAGTGAAACAGCAAAGCCACGACCACGAAAACAGACGTCCAATCTGGGAAGACCAACACCAATGGAAATAAACCCTCCCACACAATGAAAGCCCAACTGCAAACCAAGGCCACCGCAGGGCGGCGAAAAACACTGTCATTTTTCAAGGGGCCGTACAAGCCGCTGTTCAGAAATACCAGCAACGCCTCTCCCTGACGCCATTCAGGGCGTTTGAGCTTGACCCAACCGGACACAAAATAAGAGCTCAGCGTTTGGATGGCGATGTAACCCAAGCCCGCAGTCCAACCAATTTGTGCATCGGTGAATATTTCAACCACCTGGGCGATCAACAAACCGGTGGCCGTGATCAGTGTCATGAAATCGCTCCCGCCGTTGAACGCCCCTCGCCAGCGAATCAACAACAACAGGTTTCCGACAAACAGCAGCACAGCAATCGACAAATGGTTGCCCGTCACCATCAATGCCACAGCTGCGAACGCCCTGACCCACAATTGCAGTTTGTAGACAGCGGGTTGGTACAGCCAGTCCAAGCTGCGCTTGAGCCAAGTCGGATGATCCGGTATATCGGCACGTTGTACCTGCCATGCCCAGACACCGTGCGCATCGGTGCTGGCGGTGATGCGTGCATATTCAAAGCATTGCAACAACACGCTGAACCCACCCAGCAGTTCCAGCCAGCGCACCACGAGATCGCCAGACATCAACATGGCATGGAGGGGCTGCGCAGCACCGTGTCACTGTTGATCAGCCCTTGTGTACCCGAACGTTCTAAGCGTATTTCCAGCTGGTACATGCCAGTCAAGGATCCTGCATCGACAGCAATACCCACATGTGCCTTGACTGCTTCTTTAGCATGTCGACAGACCAATTGATAACTCACCAAATGGCTGGCATCCGCAGCTTCGCCCAGCTCCTTGATATCGCTGGATAAATGGTCCACCAGATTTTGCAAAGCCAGGTCCCGGTTACCCCAAGGGTTGTGAAACAAACGCCAGAAATGTCTGGGCTGACGCGGGTAGATCCAGCGCCATTCACCAAACTCGTCACCCGCCGGGGCATACCGAACATACAAATGGGGAGCCGGACCGACCAGGTGATAGAACTGCCAGTTCGGGAAAAAGGCTCGCAACAAAAAAAACCAAGGTCCGCGAACGGTTTGCTGTCGGTCAAACATGCTCCACACGAGCAGTCCGAAATACAGCACAAACAAACCCACCAATAGTCGCATCGCCTACCCTTTTTTCTGTATTGCGATTGTGCAGAATTTCTTGCTGCCACCGCCAAACTGCTGTGTCGTTCCCAAGCGTGTAAAGTCAGCGTTTTGCGGCGCCCTGCTTAGCCCGCGCCTTACGGATGCCCTATGAGTTCCCGATCTGCTGCCAAAAATTTGTCTTTTGAAATCAAGAACGTGCATTTGCCGCTGATGTCGGTGTTGGTCAAGTCAGCTGATCTGGCCAATTTGGGCAACGATTTACAGCAGCGCTTTGGCGACACCCCTGATTTTTTTGACAACGACCCGGTACTGATCGATTTGCAAGCGCTAGACCCGCAGGCCGGTCCGCTAGACATGAATGGCCTGTTGCAACTGCTCAAACGCCACCGCATGAATCCCGTGGCACTTCGTGCCGCCAACACCGTACAAGAGGCCGCCGCCACCTTGGCAGGTTTATTTGTGGTGCAGGAACTTCGCCCCATGCCTGGCGGCTCTGGCCCAACCCAGGAAATGGTTCGCGAAGTGGTGCGGGAAGTTGAAGTGGTTCGCGAGGTGTCGGCCGCCACACCCAGCGCCTTGGTGATTGATAAACCTTTGCGCTCAGGCCAACATGTCTACGCCAAAGGGCGCGATCTGGTGGTGTTGGCGATGGTCAATCCAGGCGCTGAAATCATGGCCGATGGTCACATCCATGTGTATGCACCTTTGCGCGGCAAAGCCATTGCCGGCGCCAAAGGCGACGCCGCTGCACGCATTTTCACCACCAGCTTGGAGGCCGAATTGGTGTCTATTGCAGGCGTTTACCGCACCAGCGACACGGCCTTGCCCAATGAGGTTTTGGGTAAGCCGGCGCAAGTTTGGTTGTCGAATGACAAGTTGCTGATGCGGGGCTTGTAAACTCGGCGAATTGAGCTGTGTGATGGTGGTGACTTAACGCCAATCTGCGGTTTTCTTACTTTCACTGGGATTTTTTCAATGACAAAAATAGTCGTCGTGACATCGGGCAAAGGCGGGGTTGGCAAAACCACCACAAGTGCCAGTTTTGCTTCTGGGTTGGCATTGCGTGGCCACAAAACCGTGGTGATCGATTTCGATGTGGGTTTGCGCAATTTGGACCTCATCATGGGGTGTGAGCGTCGCGTGGTGTACGACTTTGTCAATGTGATCAACGGTGAAGCCACCCTCAACCAAGCACTTATCAAAGACAAACATTCTGAACATTTGTTTGTGCTGGCGGCCTCACAAACCCGTGACAAAGAGGCATTGACACAAGACGGTGTCGAGCGCGTGTTGCGTGAACTCACAGGCATGGACTTTGAGTTCATCGTGTGCGATTCGCCCGCGGGCATTGAAACCGGTGCTTTGATGGCCATGCACTTTGCCGATGAAGCCTTGGTCGTCACCAACCCCGAAGTGTCATCGGTGCGCGATTCGGACCGTATATTGGGCATGCTTGGCAGCAAAACTTTTCGCGCCATTCAAGGCCAGGAACCGATCAAAGAGCATTTGTTGATCACGCGCTACAACCCCAACCGCGTACAAGAAGGACAGATGTTGTCTTTGGAAGATATCCAAGACATATTGCGCATCCCGTTGATCGGGGTCATCCCTGAATCTGAAGACGTATTGCAAGCCTCCAACCAAGGCGTGCCGGCCGTGTTGCTGGAAAAAAGCGATGTCGCCGAAGCCTACAAAGACGTGGTCGATCGCTTCCTTGGAAAAGAACTGCCTTTGCGCTTTACCGAAGCAGCCAAACCTGGTTTATTGCAACGCGTCTTTGGCCGGAGATAAGCCACATGTCTTTGTTGTCACTCTTTTTGGGCGAAAAGAAAAAAACCGCCAGCGTCGCCAAAGAGCGTTTGCAAATCATCTTGGCGCATGAACGTTCCGGCAAATCGGCACACCAACCGGACTATTTACCCGACTTACAGCGCGACCTGATCGCCGTGCTTTCCAAATACGTGAATATCAATCCCAGCGACATCAAAGTGAACTTGGAACGCCAAGACAACCTCGAAGTGCTGGAAGTCAAGATCGAACTGCCCGACGCACGCTGACAACTTGACACCTGCCATCTGGCAGGCCTGATCACACCAACCGCAGGTTTTATTTCGGCGACTTACCGCCGCTTTCCAGGCATTCATTCACCGTTTTGAACCAGTGAAGTTTTGGCCTGCCTGTCGCTGGGTTTTTTGCTGTCGCCCAAAGAGCAAATAATTAATACTTTAAATTTAATTAATTTGTTTAATTTGATTTTTTTACGACGTTAAAATTAAATTATGTTAAATATTCAAAATTTAGTTTTATAATTATCGTTATGTTTTCAAAAAATCAATGCTTTATGATGCAATATATCTATGATGCAAATCAATTGATTGGGTGGCCGATCACACAAGTTGCTGTCTGTCACCCATTTCTGCACACGCCGTGGCACGCCCCAAGCCCCGTCCAAAAAATCGATTTTTTCCTAAAAATTTTTCAAATTAATTAACTGTATGTATTCACCATCAGGTTTTATGTCCACTTTCATCGCCCAAGGCATTTGACTTTTTCACGCACCACCAGGACCCCTTCCCATGAAAACCGAACCCGACAACCCTCTGAACGCCAAACTCTTGCAAGTCATCTGTCAATTGCATGATTGGGAAAACCAACATTTGCATTTGGTGCAAAGCCAGGCGGGGCGCTACCTGTACCTGAGCTTGGTCAAGCAGCTGATTCAGGCCAAGCAAGACCAGCCCAGCGCCTTGCTCAAAGGCATCTACCACAACCAAGATTTGAGTGAGCGTGCACTGCGCTACAAAATCCGCGAATTTGAAGAAGAAGGCTTGATCAAATTTGAATGCAACCAGATAGACAAACGCTCCAAAAAAATCGTCCCCACCGACGAACTGATGCAAACGCTGGAAACACACAGCCAAGAATTTGGGCGCATATTGGCGACCAAATTTGTGGTGCTGCCCAAAAAATAACGGCCCCGCTTGGATACACCAATGGAGTATTTGATGAGCACCAACCACACCATGCTGGGCGCACTGCTGGGACTATCGGTGTGCCTGACCATCGGCTGGGGAATCACCGTGTATGGCTATCGCCGCCTGCGACAAGCACTGAATCTCCAGCAAGCCAAGGAGCAACGCATGCAAAATTTTGTGGCATCGCTGTCGCATCACCTGCGCACACCACTGAATGGCATCATGGGCTACGCCGAATACATACACAGCAGCTCCCAAGAGCCGATGGTGCATTTCACCTCCAAAATCATTTTGGAAAACAGCCTTGAAATGTTGCAACTGGTCAATGGCATGTTGGACTTGAACAAAATCAAAGAGGGGCAATTGCAATTGGCTGTGTCATCGTTCGATGTGTATGACTTGCTGGAGTCGGTGAGACGGTTACATCAAGCTCGTGCGAGTCGCCTCCATATCCAACTGCAACTCCGATCCGACCAGCAGACCACGCTCAGGATGACCGCAGACCCTTACCGGTTGCGACAAGTGCTCAACCATTTGGTAGACAACGCCATCACGTTCAATCGCCCCAAAGGCGAAGTCCATCTGCAACTCATGCATGATGAGACCGCCAGTACCCTGACATTCACCGTGACGGATACCGGGCTGGGCATGACACACGAAGTACAAGAGCAGTTGTTCACCAACCAGTCCGGGTTGGGCGCTGACTTTCCTGCCAAAGACAAAGCCGGCGTTGGGCTGGGCTTGACTCTCAGCCACCAGTTGGTGCGGTTGATGGGCGGCAAACTGGACTACCGAACAGAAGTTGGCGTGGGCAGCAGTTTCTTTTTCACCCTGCCCATACACACTCCCAGCGAGGTGACAGCATGAGCCGGGGACATGTGATGGTGGTGGATGACAACGAAAGCAACCGCTTGTTGCCTGGCTTGTTTT
>JBJTXF010000120.1:0-2038 GCA_046082145.1 Limnohabitans sp.
GTGGACACCAATGCACAGGCGCACACTCAGGTCACCGCCAGCGTCAGGAAAACCTCTCGATATCTTTGGAAAGCCTGATCAGCGGCTGTCGAAATGCCGACTCATGCACTCTTAAAGTTGTATTTCACGAGCATTTAAACCGTTTTTTTTTACCTCTAAGTAGTTATAAATAAAGCTGGCACAGCCATTGCTTCTAGGTCAGACCTTTTTAACTGGTTGAACCATTGTGAACACTTCGACTTCAAACGTACTGCAAGCTGTCTGGCTGGATCCGTTCAGCCCGCTTGATGATGAGCAGCGTGCCCAGTTGGGTGAGGCCGGCTTGGCATTGCACGCGATATCCACCTTGGGTGACTTGACTTTGGCGCTTCGACGTGCACATGTCATGGTCATCCGTTTGGGCGACAGCGCGGACATGCTGCGCGAGGTGCAAACCTTGATCGGGCAACTCGGTTTCAATGTGCCTGTGATCTGCCGCGTTGAGCGACGCCGCATGGAAGTCACAGTAGACGCGATGCGCCACGGTGCGCTGCATGTGTTGCCAGCCGATGAATGGACTGCCAGCGCTTGGCAAGCTGCAACCCAAGGCATGCAACTGAGCGACAGCAACCAACCCAAAAGTTTTGTGTTTGTCGACCCGGTCAGTCAACATTTGCTGGCTTTGGCGCAGCGTGTGGCGCAAACCGAAGTCACCGCCTTGTTGGTCGGCCCGACTGGTGCAGGCAAGGAAGTGTTGGCCCGCGTGCTGCACGAGTCTTCTCAGCGCGCCAAAGGCCCGTTTGTTGCCATGAATTGTTCTGCATTGCCTGAGCATTTGATCGAAGACATGTTGTTTGGCCATGAAAAAGGCGCGTTCACTGGCGCACACAAAGACCACAAAGGATTGTTTGAACAAGCGCAGGGCGGCACAGTGTTTTTAGATGAGATCGGTGAAATGCCGATCCATTTGCAA
Organism: Limnohabitans sp.; assembly: GCA_046082145.1. GTDB lineage: Bacteria > Pseudomonadota > Gammaproteobacteria > Burkholderiales > Burkholderiaceae_C > Limnohabitans. The sequence goes on from JBJTXF010000120.1 coordinate 953, forward strand.
GCCAAGCTGTTGCGCGTTTTGCAAGAGAAAAAACTCAACCGTTTAGGGGGTGAAGCCGCCATCGATTTGGATGTGCGTGTGATTGCCGCCACCAACAAAGACTTGCGTCAAGCCATTGAAGCGCGCGAGTTCCGCGAAGACTTGTATTTCCGTATCAGCACCTTCCGCTTGCGTATTCAGCCGTTGTGCGAACGCCCGGGTGATATCTTGCCTTTGGCTATGCAGGCCTTGAACCGCTTGGCCAAGGACAGTGTGCCTTTGAGTTTGAGCGTTGAGGCGCAGGTGATGCTTCAGCAATACCCTTGGCCTGGCAATGTGCGTGAACTGGAAAACGTGATTCAACGCGCGGTGGTGTTGTGTCGAGGTCGTGTGGTCACGCCCGCGCACTTGATGTTTGATGAAACGCAACCCATGTCGCTGCAACCGATCACAGACAGGCCCAGCTTGCAAGCGGTACAGGTGGCAGAACCGGCAGCGCCTTCGGTAGACAGTTTCATGGCGCCCAACAGCTCCGATGACATGAAGTCCACGGCTCCCGAAGACCTGATGTCAGCGGTCAAAGCCAGCGAACACCAAGTGATTTTGGCGGCCATACAAGCCACCGAAAGCCGTGTGGAAGCGGCGAAGAAATTGGGTATCAGTCCGCGCACCTTGCGCTACAAGTTGGCCCAGTTGCGTGAACGCGGCATGGATCTGGCCATAGCCGCCTAAACAGGGAGCAGCAACCATGATGGATGGAATTTCTGGAAACAGCGTGAACGCCATGATGGAGACGATTCGCGCTTACCAAAACAAGGCTGCGGGTGGCATCGACCAGATCAATATCAAGCCGCCGCAGGTGCAAGATATTCAGGCACCCAAAACCGAGTTGCCGAATTTCACCGAGTCGGTCAAAAACCTGCTCGACAAAGTCAATGAAGTGCAAGTCAAGTCCTCTAACTTGCAAGAAGCGTATCAACGTGGTGAAGATGTGCCTTTGACCGATGTGGTTTTGGGCATGCAGAAATCCTCTCTGGCCTTTGAAGCCACCTTACAGGTGCGCAACAAAGTGCTTAGAGCGTATGAAGAAATCATGAACATGCCGGT
>JBJTXF010000121.1:0-3697 GCA_046082145.1 Limnohabitans sp.
GGTTTGAATTTTTGTTTGTCGTAAACAATCACCCGTGCACGCGTTGACAAGCCAAACCAGCGCGTACCTTCCGGCCGTTGTTTGGCGCGCAAATGTTCAGGAATGGCTTTGAGCAAAACGGGCGACTGCACAGGCGCGAACACATCGTCAATTTCGCCTTTCCACAAACGCGCGGCATCGACCAACAAAATCACGTCTGCCGGTGAGGCTGCACCCTCGGCTTTGAGGCGGGCCAAGATGCCCGCGTCGTCCGCATCGACCCGGTTGATTTTGATACCGGTGGCGCGGATGAAGTTGTCGTACAAGGCTTCGTCAGTGGCGTAGTGGCGCGCTGAGTACAAATTGAGCACCGGCTCTTCGGCAGCAAAACCCGACAGACTGCTTAGGAACAAGCCACCAGCCAGCACGGCCAGCCGGGCCTTTACAAACCATTGGGAGGGGGAAATTGAACGCATACAGACACCTTGTCATTGAACCAGGAATCATTATAACTCAAATGCGAATTATTCGCATTCAGACTAAATACCCATTAGCTGGGCTTGGTTTGCGCGCGGGCCATCAGCAACACGGGCAACAAACCCGCCACCACCAGCGCCAGCGACGGCAGTGCGGCCTCACCCAGGCGTTCATCGCGGGCGAGTTGATAGGCCATCACCGCCAGGGTGTCAGTGTTGAACGGGCGCAAGACCAAGGTGGCGGGCAGCTCTTTCATGACATCCACCCAAACCAACAGCAACGCAGAGGCGGCAGCCGGGCGCAGCAATGGCCAGTGCACACGCCAAAACACATCACGACCGCGTGAACCGAGCATGCGCGCACTTTCATCGGCACTCACGGAGATGCGCGCATACCCGCTTTGTATGCTTTGCAACGCCACGGCGATAAAGCGCACCAGGTACGCCCACAACACACCGAGCAGCGTGGCGGTCAACCAATAACCCACACCTGTTTCTGGCCAGCGTTGTTGAATCCATGACAAGGGTAGCAGCAGTCCCACCACAATCACCACACCCGGTACGGCATATCCCAAACCCGCCAACTGTGTGCTGAAGCGACGCCACCCGGTGGGTCGGGTGCGCACTCCGTGCGCCAACACCAGTGCCAAACCCACGGCCAGCAAAGCGCTGATGCCACCCAACTTCAGGCTGTTCCAAAACCAGCCTCCGAATGCGAGCCATGGCAAAGCTTGTTGTTGACTCCCCGACCACAAAGCATGTCCCATGATCAGCAATGGAAACACAAAACCCAACAGCACCGGCAACAGACACAAGACAAAAGCCAGTGCAGCGCGCCATCCTTGCAATCGCAATGCGTGTGATTCTTGGCTGCGTGAAGCGCCGCGCCGATTGACAAACCGCAGCTGAGATTGCGCCCGGTATTCCATCCACAGCACCACAGCGACCAACAACAATAAAAACGAGGACAACTGTGCTGCCGCCACGCGGTTGTCCATCACCAACCACGCTTTGTAAATACCGGTGGAAAACGTTTGCACACCAAAATAACTGCTGACTCCAAAATCGGCCAATGTCTCCATCATCGCCAAGGCCAAGCCGGCCGCGATCGCCGGTCGCGCCATTGGCAGCGCCACCCGGACAATGCGCCGAGGCAAACCTGCGCCTAACAAGCGCGCGGCTTCCATCAATTGAGGCGCACGATCTGTCAACGCACTGCGGCACAGCAAGTACACATACGGATACAAACTCAAGCTCAACACCACCGCAGCACCCCAAGTACTGCGCACGTCGGGCCACAAGGCACCTTGCCAACCCGTATGCGATCGCAACCAGTTTTGCAACGGTCCGCTGTATTGCAGGAAATCGGTGTAAGCGTAGGCGACCACATAAGCCGGCATGGCCAGCGGCAACAACAATAACCAACTGAGGGTCCGGCGGCCTGCAAAATCGAACAAACTGACAGCAGCAGCGCCCACACTGCCGATGCTCACCACGCCCACAGCCACCAGCAGACACAAGCACAAACTCGTGAGGGTGTATTCAGGCAAAACCGTGTGCAACAAACCTCGCCACACATCAGCGGATGCGGCATCCCATTGCAACCACGCGGCCAGCACCATCAGCACCGGCGTGACAAGCATCCAAACGGTAAACCCGCGAAGAACGTTAAACACATGCATGGCAAATACGGGTGTACTGAGAGCTCAATCGAAACATCGATTGTAGGCAGTCACAGTGCACTGCCTACAATGGGTTCATGTTTATCGATGTGTCTGATTTGCAAGTGCGGTATCCCGGCCGGGAGCAATCAGCGGTGAACCGCGTGAGTTTTGGTTTGCACCAGGGCCAAATGGGCGTATTGATCGGGCCTTCAGGATGCGGCAAGACCACATTGCTCAGAGCAGTTGCAGGCTTGGAGCCGCTCAGTGGCGGCCGCATTGCCATGAACGGCCAAGTGATCAGCGGCGAGGCTGTTCACTTACCAGCAGAAAACCGCCGCATCGGCATGGTGTTTCAGGACTATGCTTTGTTTCCACATTTGAATGTGGAAAAAAACATCGCCTTTGGTTTGTCGCAGTGGAACGCCTTGGAACGCGAGGCTCGTGTGCAAGACATGTTGTCATTGGTGGGTTTGTCATCAGCAGCGCAGCGTTATCCGCACGAGTTGTCGGGTGGACAACAACAGCGCGTGGCCTTGGCCAGGGCGTTGGCACCAGAACCTTTGTTGTTGTTGTTGGATGAACCGTTTTCCAACCTCGATATCGATTTGCGCGAGCGGCTTGCGCATGAGCTGCGCGAGATATTGCAGCAGGCACAAATCACCGCGCTGTTTGTCACACATGACCAAATGGAAGCGTTTGCCTTGGGCGATGTCATTGGTGTGATGCACCAAGGCCGATTGGAACAATGGGACGATGCCTACCAGCTCTACCACCGGCCCAAAACGCGGTTTGTGGCCGAGTTCATAGGACACGGTGTGTTCGCACAAGCCAAGGCCAAACAAGTAGGTCAGCACATGGTGTTGCACACGCCCTTAGGTGATTTGCAAGACGTTGATAAAGACATTGCGCAACACCCGATCTCAGCCGACGGTGCATGCGAAGTTTTGTTGCGCGCCGACGATATCGTGCACGATGACGATGCACCTGTCAAAGCCGAAATTTTGCGCAAAGCCTTTCGCGGCTCTGAATTTTTATACACCTTGCGCTTGGCCAGCGGACAAACACTGATGGCGCATGTGCCGAGTCACCATGACCACCATGTGGGTGAATGGATAGGCATTCGCTTGCAAGCCGACCATGTGGTGGTGTTTGGTTCCAACCCCAACTGACTTCTCAGGTTCATGCCTGATAAAACAGGACCGACCTTCGGTGCGCGGGCTCAAGGCGAAGGGTTGCCAGATAAAAAGCTGACGCTGAAACGCGTCCCTGGCGGAGTGCGACCTTCTCGGGTGTCGCTGATGCTCACAGAGGCATGGTGCTTGTTGGCGATTTCGCGAACGATGGCCAGACCCAGGCCAGAGCCATCGGCTTCGTTGCCTAAGGCTCTGTAAAAAGGTTCAAACACGCGTTCGCGTTCACTGACCGCAATGCCGGGGCCCGAGTCTTCCACTTCCAAGCGCCAACCGTTGTCTGCATTGGCACATACGCGCGCTGTCACCACGCCGGGCTGGGTTTCGGTCGAAGGTGTGTAGTTCAATGCGTTGTCGATCAGGTTGCGCACCATTTCTTTGAGCAAAG
>JBJTXF010000122.1:0-3244 GCA_046082145.1 Limnohabitans sp.
TTTTCAATTTTACTGACCACAACTTGTTGAATCACTTGAACAGTAACAGTATCAGATCTAGCTTCATATAAGTTATTCCATTTACCACCCACCTTAATTTCAGTTTCAAACATCTTGTTCGGGGGGGAATTTATAAAATAATCACCAGTATAGCCTGCTCCAAATCCACTATCGACAAGACCTAGACCTGAGGATCTAAACTCCTTTTCCAAAACACCAAAAACAACTTTTCCAGTAGCTGTATTTGCATTTACATTGCTGTAGGTGTATTCCAATTTTTTGACAGCCCCATTAACATTTACAGAATATACGATCACATCCCCAGCTTCAAACGGCTCAAAGTTGCCAAGCGCTTGAGCGAATAGTTGAATGGGTAACGTGAAAAACAATATGAGCAGTTTTTTCATTGCAAACTCCTAATGCCATTTAGATAAAAATAAATATTATCATTTAGGAGGTGCAAATGCAACAAAAGGATGACTTTAATTTTTGGCTAGATGAATGCCGCAACTACGGACTGAGGGTAACTAGAGACAGACTGATCAAGTCACTCTATGAATTTGATGACTTTGCCTATCAGTTCGCAATGTCACCAGACTCTAAGACGATGATTGTTCTGCTTGAGAGGGAGGTGTTCAATGATGACGTTTAAGCAATGGTTGAAGTACCGAGAACAGAATCCACCAACTCAACCTGTTCCTACCCAACCAAGTCAATCGATTGGTCTGTGACACCAGTTCAGTCAGGAAATCTCCCAGCGATCCAACTAGTCCAATGGAACCACCACAGAATCCGTATGGTTCGGTTGATTAGACGAGCGCTTAGGAGGCGCTCGTTCTATCCATTGAACTACGGCGGCAAAACGGCAAGTTTAAGGTGATAGCCTTGATGCAAGCAGGGTGATTCAGTTTGAAAATTCACTGACTGAGCATTCGCATCGCATCTTCCAGACCTTTGAGCGTCAAGGGATACATGCGGTTGCTGACCAGTTGCTGGATGATGCTGATGCTTTGGCGGTATTGCCAGACGCCTTGAGGTTCGGGGTTGATCCAGGCAAACTTTGGGTACGCGTGTGTGAGGCGTTGAATCCACTCTGCACCGGCTTCTTCGTTGTTGTATTCCACACTGCCACCGGGTTGCAGAATTTCGTAAGGGCTCATGGTGGCGTCGCCGACGAACACCAGTTTGTGGTCTTTGTTGTATTTGCGAATCACATCCCAAGTGTCGAACTTTTCAGCGAAACGTCGGCGATTGTTCTTCCATAAAAAATCGTAAACGCAATTGTGAAAGTAGAAAAATTCCAAATGCTTGAACTCGCCTTTGACCGCTGAAAACAATTCCTCCACTCGGCTCACGTGTTCGTCCATGGTGCCGCCCACATCCATCAGTAACAGCAACTTGACGTTGTTGTGTCTCTCTGGCCGCATTTTGATGTCCAGGTACCCCGCGTTGGCTGCCGTGCTGCGAATCGTGTGGTCCAAATCCAATTCGTCTTCGGCGCCTTCACGGGCAAACCGACGCAAGCGACGCAAAGCCACTTTGATGTTTCGTGTACCCAGTTCGATGCTGTCGTCATAGTCTTGGTAAGCGCGTTGTTCCCATAGCTTGACCGCGCTTTTGTTGCCGCCCTTGCCACCGATACGAATGCCTTGCGGGTTGTATCCACCGTTGCCAAAAGGTGAAGTGCCGCCTGTGCCGATCCATTTGCTGCCGCCTTCGTGGCGTTGCTCTTGTTCTTCCAGGCGTTTTTTCAGGGTCTCCATCAATTCATCCCAGCCCATTTTTTCAATGGCGGCTTTTTGCTCTGGGGTGAGTTCGTTTTCCAAGATTTTTTTCAGCCACTCCATGGGCACATCGGCCGTGAAGTCGGTCAACATTTCCACGCCTTTGAAATAGGCTCCAAAGGCTTTGTCGAACTTGTCGAAATGCTTTTCGTCCTTGATCAAAGCGGTGCGGCTGAGAAAATAAAAATCATCCATGCTGCAGGCATCGCTTTGCGGCCCCACCACATTGGCTTGCATGGCTTCAAGCAGCACCATGAATTCTTTCACCGAGACAGGCAATTTGGCGGCTCGCAATGTGTAGAAGAAGTCGATCAACATGGCGAAATCTCAGCGGTTACGGCTTTGCATGAACACGAGTTTCTCAAATAAGGTCACGTCTTGCTCGTTTTTCAACAAGGCGCCGACCAGTGGCGGCACAGCCACTTTGTCGCCTTGCGTTTGTAAGGCGGCCAACGGGATATCTTCCGCGACCAGTAATTTCAACCAATCCAGCAACTCCGAGGTGGAAGGTTTTTTCTTCAAACCGGGCAAGCTGCGCACGTCATAAAAAGTTTTCAATGCCGCAGCCAACAGTTCCTTTTTCAAGTTTGGGAAATGCACATCAATGATTTGCCGCATGGTGTCGGCTTCGGGAAACTTGATGTAGTGAAAAAAACAGCGTCGTAAAAACGCATCGGGCAATTCTTTTTCGTTATTCGAGGTAATGAACACCAGCGGGCGCGATTGGGCTTTGATCAACTCGCGGGTTTCATAGCAGTAAAACTCCATGCGGTCGAGTTCGCGCAGCAAATCGTTGGGAAATTCAATGTCGGCTTTGTCGATCTCATCAATCAGTAACGCCACCGGTTCGCTGGCAGTGAAAGCCTGCCACAACACGCCTTTGATGATGTAGTTTTCAATGTTTTTGACACGCTCACCTCCATCCAGATCGGCCATTTGGCTGTCGCGTAAGCGGCTGACAGCGTCGTATTCGTATAAGCCTTGTTGTGCTTTCGTGGTGGATTTGATGTGCCATTGAAGCAAAGGCATTTGCAGAGCTGCAGCCACCTCTTCTGCCAACATGGTTTTTCCTGTACCGGGCTCACCTTTGACCAGTAATGGACGCTTTAGCGTGATGGCGGCGTTCACCGCCAGCATCAAGTCTTGAGTAGCCACATAATTTGTGGTGCCTTGGAATTTCATCTTCGTTCGCCTTTCAGGGGGGATTGACGCGGAGCTTACAAAACGCGTCTATATAATCTTTTAAGTTTCAATGATTGTCTGTCCAAAATGAACAAGTTTTATACGTCGTTGCTCGTGTTTTTTGTCGCTTGTGCGACCTCCGTTGTCAAGGCTCAGGAAGCAGGGGACGCCAAAGCCGGTGAAACCAAGATCGCCATGTGTATCGGTTGCCATGGCATCAAAGGCTATCAAGCCAGCTTTCCAGAAGTCTACAAAGTTCCCAAAATTTCTGGTCAAAC
>JBJTXF010000123.1:0-4666 GCA_046082145.1 Limnohabitans sp.
CCACCGGAAAATCAGCGCCATACACCTGCTGGGTTTGAGGATTGGTGTGCATGGGACCGGTGGAACCAAAGCATGACCCGGGGTTGTTGACACCCATCACAAAAAACCGGTTTGTGTCGACCGGCTTGCCCGGCCCAATCATGTTGTCCCACCAACCCGTGCTTTTTTCTTGGCCTTCGTAATACCCCGCAACATGGTGTGAGGCATTCAATGCATGGCAGATCAATACCGCGTTGTTGCGCTGCGCATTCAAACGGCCATACGTTTCATATACCAATTGGTAATCTGCCAACACACCGCCTCCCTTGAGCGACAAGGGTTGGTCAAAGTGCATGGTCTGTGGTGAGGCGGCAAATGTCATGTCAATTTCACTCTTGCTAAAACGCAAGCACTTGGCATGACGTGTTTAGCTGTATTTATTAAAGCGCCCGCAAGCGATGGCAAATCGGCGCTACGTCACAGTATAGCCAAGCCTTAGGGTTGTAAATGGACCAGTGTTCTGAAATGCGTTATCCGACGCTTCGACATGGCTGTGATATTTGTGGTGCATTTTTTGCTTTATTTTGGTGCGTTGTATTTTTTTCGCTAAAAACGCCCTTTTTTTGCACATTTTTCCCCAGGAGCTCTCATGGACGCACTCAAACAGGGCGCAGACGCCTTGTTCATCCTGCTTGGCGCCGTCATGGTTTTGGCCATGCATGCCGGATTTGCTTTTTTAGAACTGGGAACGGTTCGACAAAAAAACCAAGTCAATGCACTGGTGAAGATTTTGGTAGATTTCAGCGTGTCAACCGTGGCGTATTTCTTTTTGGGTTATGCGGTCGCTTATGGCACCGGTTTTTTTGTCAATGCCTCTGTATTGGCCGAGCACAATGGCTACAACTTGGTCAAGTTTTTCTTTCTGCTGACGTTTGCAGCCGCTATTCCTGCGATTGTCTCAGGCGGCATTGCTGAACGTGCGCGTTTTTATCCTCAGTTGTTTGCAACTGCAGTCATCGTGGGTTTTATTTATCCGATGTATGAAGGATTGGCATGGAACAAGCATTTTGGATTTCAGGCCTGGTTGGCAGAAACCACGGGCGCTGAATTCCATGATTTTGCCGGTTCAGTGGTGGTTCATGCGGTCGGCGGTTGGATTGCCTTGCCTGCGGTCATATTGCTGGGCGCGCGCAGCAACCGTTACCGCAAAGATGGCGCTATTTCAGCGCACCCACCGTCCAGCATTCCTTTTTTGGCTTTAGGTGCATGGGTCTTGTGCGTGGGTTGGTTTGGCTTCAATGTCATGAGCGCACAAACCTTGGATAAGTTGTCGGGTTTGGTGGCGGTCAACAGCTTAATGGCCATGGTTGGTGGCACTTTGACGGCCTTGTGGGCGGGTAAAAATGACCCAGGCTTTGTTCACAATGGGCCGCTGGCAGGTTTGGTGGCCGTGTGTGCCGGATCGGATGTGATGCACCCCTTGGGCGCATTGGTGGTGGGCGGCATCGCTGGCGCTTTGTTTGTTTACATGTTCACATTGACACAGAACCGCTGGAAGATCGACGATGTGCTTGGGGTATGGCCGCTTCACGGTCTGTGCGGCACATGGGGAGGATTGGCGGCCGGTATTTTTGGACAAACGTCATTGGGCGGCTTGGGAGGTGTCAGTCTACTGGCGCAGGCGTTAGGGACATTGGCTGGTGTTGCCTGGGCGTTCTTGTCTTCGTGGGTGTTGTATGGCCTGATTCGCCAATTTGTCGGTCTTCGTCTCAGCCAAGAGGAGGAATATGAAGGCGCTGATTTGAGCGTTCACAAAGTCAGCGCCAGTCCTGACAGAGAATCCAATTGGTAAATATGTGGTTTTTAGGGTTTTCACGCATTTACCAAGGCCAAATACTTTGTCGATCCGTGACTTTCTGTTTCATAATGGTTTGCACTGCGGCAACCACGGGGTGGGCATGCGGTGTGCGGGTGATCGGTTAGTTTCGCTTCTTGGCTTTCGTGGACAGGTGCAATCGGGACTCCATCGCTTTTTTATTCGTTTTTATGGAGTCCCTGAATGGGCAACAAACTGTACGTGGGCAATCTGCCTTATTCCGTTCGTGATGGCGATCTGGAACAATCTTTTGGTCAATTTGGTACTGTCACAAGCGCCAAGGTCATGATGGAACGCGACACCGGTCGCTCCAAAGGCTTTGGGTTTGTGGAAATGGCGTCTGATGCGGAAGCACAGGCAGCCATCAGCGGCATGAATGGCCAGCCACTGGGTGGTCGCAGCCTGGTCGTCAACGAAGCCCGTCCCATGGAGCCGCGCCCTCCTCGCAGTGGTGGCGGTGGCGGTGGCGGTGGTGGTGGTTATGGCGGTGGTGGTGGTTATGGCGGTGGTGGCGGTGGCGGTGGCGGTGGCCGTCGCGATGGCGGTGGCGGCTATGGTGGCGGCGGTCGTCGTGAAGGCGGCGGCGGTCGCAACGAATATTGATTTGTACTGAATCAGACCAGGCCCTTCGGGGCCTTTTTTCATGGAGACGGTGTGGGCACGATCTGGACCTTGACACGTCCGTTCAAATACAGCAACTGGTTGAGATGATCAGCTCGCAAACTGTCCGCAAAAAAACGGTCTTGGCCTCGGATGATACTGACAGGTAAATGGGTGACCACGGTATCGGTGTTGGCGTAGTAATGCAAAAATTCGCTGGCAATTTGTTCGGTTTTGTTGCCGTTGTGCATATCGCCACGTTGGACCAAGGCAGCGCCCATCAACTGCACTTGAGAACCATCTTCGTTGGTCAATGCTTGTTTGGCGCTGGCTTGGGTCAGTCGCTTGTCAGAGAAAATCCAAACTTCGGGAGATGCCACAAGTGTGTTCAAGGTGTCTTGGAAATGCTGCGCCTTTTCACCTTTGATGACCGACAAAATCTTGCCATTGATGTCAAAACTTCGCAAAGTGAAATGGCTGAATTCATAGTCTGGCGTGTGGGTCACCGGTGCAGGTGGTTCGACTTGCGGATTGGTCGGCGCATTGCGTACCAACCAGATCGAAAGCAACAACAACAAGCTCAACATCATCAGAGGCATGTATGCCAAAGCCATGTCCCAAAATTGGTACAAACGCCGTCCAAAACTGGGGGCCTTGGTGACTTGTGGGCGTGGCAAGCGATTCAAGACACCGCCTCTTTCAATAAACGCTCATAGGCCCCTGTGGCCTGCATCAACACATCACACGCCTCCCTGACTGCGCCAGCACCTGACGCGGCTGAGCACACATGGTGGACTCTGACCAACACTTCCGCATGCGCTTGTGGCGGGGCGAACGACAACGCGGCAGGCAACAACATGGGCAGATCGGGCCAATCGTCGCCCATGGCCGCAACCTGTGACCAATCCAACCCGCGTTCTTTCAAACACGTTTGCGCCACGGCATGCTTGTCTGTGACCGCAAAATAAGCAGTGCGTATGTCCAATTCGAGCAAGCGGTTTCTGAGCGCAAGACTATCGCGGCCCGTGATGACCACCGGTTGCACACCCGAGGCTTGTAACATTTTCAAGCCATGGCCATCCAAGGTGTGAAAACATTTAAAAATTTCACCCTCGTTGCCAACGTACAAACTGCCGTCGGTCAGAACACCGTCTACATCCAAAAAAAACACCTTGACGCTGTGGGCGCGTGACAAGAGCGTGGTGTGAAATTGCTGAATTCTGTGCATGCTCAAATCACCTTGGCACGCATCAAATCGTTGCTGTTGACCACACCACACAATTGGTGCTTCGCATTCACCACCAACACACTGGTAATGCGTTTTTGTTCCATCAAATCGGCCGCTTCGGCAGCCAGTGCGGTGTCTGCCAAGGTGGTCGGTTGGGGATGCATCACATCTGACGCGCGCATCTCACGCAAGTCCACCCCTTTTTCGATCAAACGACGCAAATCGCCGTCGGTGAAGATACCCAGTACCCGCTGCTGTGTATCCACCACCGCGGTGGCGCCCAAGCCTTTTTGAGACATTTCGCGCATCAACTGTGTCAACCCTGCATCGGGAGTTACCATGGGGATGTTGTCGCCGGTTCGCATCACATCGGTCAAATGGGTGAGCAACCTTCTGCCCAAACTGCCTCCAGGATGCGAGCGGGCGAAGTCATCGGGCTTGAATCCTCGGGCATCGAGTACGGCTACGGCCAAGGCATCCCCCAAGGCCAACTGCGCCGTGGTACTGGCTGTCGGTGCGAGGTTCATGGGACAGGCTTCTTTTTCTACGCTGCTGTCCAATACACAACTGGCGTATTGGGCCAGGGTCGATTGGGTATTGCCGGTGATGGCCACGAGCATGACACCCTGGCGTTTGATCAGCGGCAATATGGCTGATAACTCCTCGCTTTCGCCGCTGTTGGACAAAGCAATCACCAAATCGTCTCGCGTCACCATGCCCAAATCACCGTGGCTGGCCTCGGCAGGATGGACAAAAAAAGCAGGGGTGCCGGTAGAGGCAAAGGTGGCAGCCATCTTGCGCCCGATATGCCCGCTTTTGCCCATGCCCATGACCACCACGCGGCCCTTGACAGTCAGAATGGCTTGTACCGCCTGAACAAACGTATCACCCAGGTTCAACAGCACGCGATCTAAGGCCTGCGCTTCGATGCGCAAGGTTTGTCGCGCCAAGGCAAGAATATGAGTAGGCTGTGCAGACTGATG
>JBJTXF010000124.1:0-2362 GCA_046082145.1 Limnohabitans sp.
AATTCCGATTCAAGCTGCAATTGGAGCAAAAATAATAGCTCGAGAGACAATTAAAGCACTTCGAAAAGACGTTACCGCTAAATGTTATGGAGGTGATATTTCAAGAAAAAGAAAATTGCTTGAAAAACAAAAAGCAGGTAAGAAACGCATGAAACAAATCGGATCGGTGGAAGTACCCCAGGAAGCCTTTTTGGCGATATTGCAGGTGGAAGATTGATGCCGACCCTCACCGCCATCATCCTCAGCGGTTTTGTGGTTTATGCCGTGGGTTGGTACAGCGGCCGCATTGAGGGATCGTTTGCCTTGTTGTTATTGCTGGCCACGGCGGTGAGTGGTGTGTACTGGCTGGCCGAGCAATGGTTTTATCTGCCACGCCGCCGTGCGGCGGTGTTGCAACTCGATGCCCAGCATGCCAAACGTCTGGACGATTTGAAAGCCCAAGGCATCACAGTGGCAGACAACGACGCAGAATTTCACCGTTCGCGCGAAGAAATACTGCGTCAACCCTGGTGGATGGATTGGACAGCAGGCCTGTTTCCAGTCATTGCAGCGGTATTCTTCTTGCGCTCCTTTTTGTTTGAGCCATTCAAAATCCCGTCGGGCTCCATGATCCCCACCTTGCATGTCGGCGATCTGATTTTGGTCAACAAATTTCACTACGGCATTCGACTGCCCGTGATCAATTACCAAGTCACATCCGGCACGCCGGTTCAGCGCGGCGATGTGATGGTGTTTCGTTACCCGCCCAAGCCCAGCCTCGACTACATCAAGCGTGTGGTGGGGGTCCCGGGCGACAAAATCACTTACCTGAACAAAAAATTGACCATCAATGGCCAGCCTGTCAGCAAAGTGTCTATCCCTGAATTTTTCGATGCGGACAATATGCGCTACAGCAAGCAATTTGAAGAAGACTTGCCTATTGGCAGTACTCCCGCAGATATGAGCGTCTTGCGAAAAATCCATTTACTCAATGAGGAAACAGCTTCCAATTTTGTGAGTGGCATTGATGATTTCGCATTCAAAGAAAACTGCACTTACAGCGTTGAGGGTTTGGAATGCACCGTGCCTGCGGGCCATTACTTCATGATGGGCGATAACCGCGACAACTCTTTGGACTCGCGTTACTGGGGTTTTGTTCCCGACAAAAATATTGTGGGCAAAGCCTTTTTTGTCTGGATGAATTTCTCCAACCCGTCGCGTATTGGTGGTTTTGACTGAATATGGCGCAGGTGTCTGACGCCAAAACCCATGAAGCTTTGCAAGTTCGCCTGCAACACCGTTTTGCTGACGACAAATTACTCGCGCTGGCGCTGACACACCGCAGTGTTGGCAACCCACACAACGAGCGTCTGGAGTTTTTAGGCGATTCGGTACTCAATCTGGCGGTGTCACGCATGCTTTTTCAGGCGCTGCAACAACTGCCGGAAGGCGATTTGTCACGGGTACGCGCCAACCTGGTCAAACAAGAAACGTTGCACAAACTCGCCACCGAACTCGGCCTGAGTGGCATGGTCAGGTTAGGCGAAGGTGAAATGCGTTCTGGCGGGCAACATCGCCCTTCCATACTGGCAGATGCGCTTGAAGCCATCGTAGGCGCGGTTTTTTTGGACGCGGGTTATGACGCCGCCCAACAGCTGGTGATGCGTTTGTTTGACAAGGTGGATTTCTCACCCAGCATGGCGGCAACTGCCAAAGACCCAAAAACCGAATTACAAGAATGGTTGCAGGCACGCCGCTGGCAATTGCCGGTATACCGGGTGGTCGGGACCACCGGCGCAGCGCATCAACAAACCTTTGATGTGGAATGCGAAGTGGCTGAGCTCAAGCAGTCACAACGCGGCATTGGCAGTTCCAGACGCAGTGGCGAGCAAGCCGCTGCCCAAGCCATGCTGCATTGGCTGAAGGAGCATGCACCATGACATCCGAGGTTCAGCCACCTGTTTCCCAAACGCGCTGCGGGACTGTTGCCATCGTGGGCAAGCCCAACGTGGGCAAATCCACCTTGCTCAATGCCTTGGTAGGTCAAAAAATCAGCATCACGTCGCGCAAAGCCCAGACCACGCGCCATCGCATCACGGGGATACACAACGCCGGTCAAGCTCAGTTCATTTTTGTGGATACGCCAGGTTTTCAAACCGCGCAAGCCAACGCACTGAACCGATCTCTGAACAAAACCGTGTTGGGTGCAGTGGGCGATGTGGACCTGGTGTTGTTCGTGGTCAATGCGGGCAGCTTTACCGATGCGGATGCCCGCGTCATGGCGTTGTTGAACCAGCGCATGCCTTGCATCTTGGTCGCCAACAAACTCGACAAGGTGCAGGTGCGCCATGAAATCGCGCATTGGTTGCAAGAGATGCAAGAG
>JBJTXF010000125.1:0-3744 GCA_046082145.1 Limnohabitans sp.
CCATACACAAAACTCACCGGTAACCAACCGTGCTGGGTCAAAGGCACCAACGCCAACAGCGTGAGTTGCACCAGCACAATCCAGCGCAAAGATTCGCGCCAGCCCAGCAAATAAATCGCGGGCACAGGCAGAATCATCATCCACATGGTGCTGGAAGAAAACAAACCGCCCGTGCCCCAAATGGTGTAGAGCAACAAAATATAGGTTTGCGCCATCAGCAAATGAGTGGTGCGTGGCAGCGTCCATTGGAATAAAGCGTGTGCCAAGCCGGTCATGCTCACGCTTACCAGCGCCAACAACAAAGCATTTTCAAAGGCAAACGGCTGTGACAACAGCAAAAAAATGACCAAATTGGTCAAGATGATGCCAATAAAAAGAGCGAACATGGCAGGCTGCTCAAGCAACCTGTCTGCGGGCAGGCCGCGGTAACGGTCAAGCAGGCGGTGGATTTGCGCCAACATGGCGGTAGGCGATCAAACGGATGCCAGTGCTTTTTCGATGTCGGCGCTGAGCGCCGCAGGCTTGTCCATGGAGCCATATCGCTTGATCGGCTTGCCATCGCGCCCCACCAAAAATTTGGTGAAATTCCACTTGATGCCTTCGCTGCCCAAAAGACCAGGTGATGCCGCCTTGAGCCATTGAAACAGCGGATGGGCAGTGCTGCCGTTGACATCGACTTTTGCCATCATGTCAAAGCTCACTCCATAGTGTTTTTGGCAAAACGCACCGATCTCAGCATTGCTGCCCGGGTCTTGCGCGCCAAATTGGTTGCATGGAAAACCCAACAACACCAAGCCACGGCTGGCATAGCTGTCGTGCAAAGCTTGCAAACCACTGAATTGCGGCGTGAAGCCACAGGCGCTGGCAGTGTTGACGATCAACAGCACTTTGCCTCGGCAATCAGACAAAGGCATCACACTGCCGTCAATACGGGTGGCTTCAAAGTCGTAAACAGTGGCGGTATTCATGGAGGATCCTTGGATTGAGAAGGCATTGTCGCCAAGACCGCTGCGAGCACAATCAGTAAACCCCCGAACAGTTTTCTTGCACTGAGTTCCGACGCGCCCATGGCCACCGATGACGCAGTAGCGAACACTATTTCCGACAACATGACCAATGAAGTGGTGCTGGCAGCCAATCGCGCCGCACCATATTGCAAACTCAGATTGGAAAAAAGCAAACACAGCGCCAAGCCCAGCGCATAAGGCCACCAAGCGACGCCTGTGGGTAAACCGACTTGTCCAGTGGGCAACAGCGCCAGCGCGGCAAGGGCAGTGATCGCCATGCCGCCACTGAACATGGCGCCCATGCGAACGCTCTCAGGCAAATCGGCCAACTTGCGCAACATGGCGTTGTTCAAGGCAAAACTCGCACCTCCAAGCAACGCCAAATAATCGGTCGCGCTACTGGGTATGGGCCATGGGGTGTCGGGCGTTTTCAGCACCAAGGCGACTCCTGCGAGTGCCAACAACAACCGCAGCATGGACATGCGCGTGGGACGCTCACTCAACAACCACCAGGCAAACAGCACCGACCAAGCGGGCATGGTGTAGAACAGCAAAACCACACGCACCACATCACCCAAAGTGACGGCCCAATTGAATCCCATGTTGGTCAGTCCTGAACCAATGAACAGCCACCACAGCAGGGGATGGGTGCGGAAATAACGAAACCAATGCGGATGCAGCAGACTGATGATGAAAAAAGACAGGCCGTACATCAGCGCAGTGGCCCACAGGGGATGCAGGCCTCGGTCTGCCATTTCGCGAAACGGCCACCAACTCAGGCCAAACACCAGGGCATTGGCCAGTAAGCCCAGCACCGGACCCAGCAGCGTCGTGGACATGTCTCAGTGTCCCGGGTCACGCCGGGCAATGTCCATCAAACGCTCTACTTCTGGCGCATGGTGTTTGCAGTTGTTCACATGCCAGCGTCGGATCAACCACATATTGCCCGCGACAAACAATCCAAAACAGACGATGGCTGAAAACGCACTCAAGCCCAAACCAGTGGCCAGTGAGTACAAACCACCTAGCGCCAAAATACAGGCTTGTTCGTTGAAATTTTGTACCGCAATGGAGCGACCTGCCCCCATCAGGTTGTGGCCCCGGTGCTGTAACAAAGCGTTCATGGGCACCACCAAAAACCCGCCTAAACCGCCTAGCAAAATAAAAAACGGTGCCGCCAGCCATACGTTGTCGATGAAATTCATCACCATGATCAGCAAGCCCATGGCAATGCCCAGGCCCATCAAGCGCGTGGCATCGACCAACTTCATGCGCAGGGAAGCAATCACAGCACCCATGGCCGTGCCAATCGCCACCACGCCGACCAGCGACGAGGCCTGTGTGGTGCTGTAGCCCAGTGCCACTGAACTCCAAGCCAGCACGATGTACCGCAAGTTGCCACTGGCACCCCAAAACAAGGTGGTGGTGGCGAGCGAAATTTGACCGAGCTTGTCGCGCCACAACAGCAGGTTACAGCGCCAAAAATCGGGAACCAAGGCAAGCAGGTTGGCTGACAAACTGTGGTTGGGCTGGCTGCGCAACGGCACCATGGCCACACCGGTTTGCGGAATGCGGGTGTTGAACCAAGCGGCCAAACCATACAGAAACACAATGACACATATAGCCGCTTCAGGTGGCGTGTCAATGCCGGTGTCCAACAACGGCATATCCATACCCAATAACAGGGATGCGACCGCCGGGCCGACCAATTGCCCGCCAATCAGTACACCCAAAATGATAGAGCCAACGGTCAGTCCTTCGATCCAACCATTGGCTTTGACCAACAGCGATGGCGGCAACAGTTCAGTGAGGATGCCGTACTTGGCGGGCGAATAAGCCGCTGCACCCAAACCCACGATCGCATAAGCCAACAATGGATGGAAACCAAACAGCATCATCAAACAACCGAGTACTTTGATGCCATTGCTGATGAACATCACTTCGCCCTTGGGGCGCGAATCGGCAAATGCCCCGACAAATGGCGCGAGCAGCACATAAAACAAGGCAAACATGGGCACCAAGGCCGCGCGTTGCCATTCGGCGCCGCCGGAGGCTTTGATCATTTCAACCGCCGCCACAAACAACGCGTTGTCAGCCAGTGAGCTGAAAAACTGCGCTGCCATGATGGTGTAGAAACCGCGTTTCATAGGTAATGTGGCCTGTCAGGTGTGCGGCGTGAAGAGGTCAAGTGAGCAATCAAAAAAACATCAGGCCTTTGAGCGTTCGGGTTATATCACGGCGCCTATCAGCCTTCATGCCCTGCGACAATGCATTCATGCCCCGTCCGATTCATGCTGTCATCCATCCGCAAGCCTTGCAAAACAACTTGTCGCGCTTGCGCTGCGCCGCCGGTGATGCCCGGATCTGGGCCGTCGTCAAAGCCAATGCCTATGGCCATGGATTGGCCCGGGCCTACGACGCTTTACGCGCCGCCGACGGTTTTGCGTTGTTGGATTTGAACGAAGCGCAGACCTTGCGCGATGCCGGTTGGCGCGGGCCGTTGTTGTTGCTCGAGGGAGTGTTTGAACAACGCGATCTGGAGCAGTGTTCGCGACTTGAGCTGTCGCATGTGGTGCACCATGTGGACCAAATTGACATGTTGAGCCGCCACAAAACCCAAACGCCTCAACGCGTGTTTTTGAAAATGAACAGCGGCATGAACCGGCTGGGGTTTGCGCCGCAGGCTTTCAAGTCGGCTTGGACGCGGTTGAATGCCTTGCCACAGGTAGATGAAATA
>JBJTXF010000126.1:0-6633 GCA_046082145.1 Limnohabitans sp.
TCTACCACTTGCTCAATACCAATTGCAGACATGACCCGGGCCACCAATCCCGCTTTATTCATTGTGTCAGCCAACGCCAAGGCATTCATCACAGTGGCTAACATGCCCATGTAATCAGCAGTTGCGCGATCCATACCCACAGATCCCCCAGCTACACCTCTAAAAATATTACCTCCTCCAATAACCACTGCAACCTCAACACCTAATCGGGTAATCTCAGCTATTTCTTCAACCATGCGGACTATCGTTTTGCGGTTGATACCAAACGCATCATCACCCATCAAAGCTTCACCCGAGAGCTTGAGCAAAATTCTCTTGTGAGCGGGTTTAGCTGATGACATAACGTTCTCCTCGCAGATGAGTTTACGACTCAAAAAAAAGGGACTTGAAAGTCCCCTTTTGGTTATCAAGCAGTCTGCTTGGCGGCTGCAACCTGAGCAGCTACCTCAGCAGCAAAATCATCGATTTTGCGCTCAATACCTTCACCAACTATGTATATGGTGAAGGCTTTGATATTTGTCATCGTAGACTGCAGCATTTGCTCCACTGTTTGCTTATCGTTCTTAACAAACGGTTGATTGAACAAGGACACCTCTTTCAAATACTTCTGCACAGCACCATCAATCATTTTTGCAGCAATCTCCGCTGATTTTCCAGATTCAACGGCTTTGGCTGAGGCAACAGAACGTTCTCTTTCAATCAACTCCGCAGGCACATCAGAACTGGTCAATGACACTGGCTTCATAGCGGCCACATGCATAGCCACATCGCGTGCCGCAGATTCATCCCCTTCGAATTCAACAACCACACCGATACGTGTTCCGTGCAAATAAGATGTGAGTTTTGAACTTCCATCGAAATAATGGAATCTTCTAAAACTCAAGTTCTCACCAATTTTGCCAACCAGTCCTTTACGTACATCTTCTAAAGTAGGACCAAAACCATCTTGCGAGTAAGAAAGTGCTGATAGCGCCTCGATGTCTGAGGGGCTCTGCGAAGCAATCAACTGTGCAGCTGCATTGGCTAACGCCAAAAAACTATCATTTTTTGTGACAAAATCAGTTTCACAATTGACTTCCAACATGGCACCGCAAGGGCCTACCATTGCGACAGAAATTACACCCTCGGAAGTCACTCTTGCTGAGGCTTTGCTGGCTTTACTACCCAGCTTCACACGCAATAGTTCTTCTGCTTTGACCATGTCTCCTTCGGCTTCCGTCAAAGCCCTTTTACATTCCATCATCGGCGCATCTGTTTTAGCGCGCAATTCTGCAACCATACCAGCTGTGATGTTTGCCATCATTATTCCTTTATATCTCTTTGGTTTTAAGTATTCAGTGAAGATGCAAAAAAGGGGCCACATAGCCCCTCATCAGAAGCAAAAATTAAATCAAGCTTGATCGTTGGTCTCAACTTCAACAAATTCGTCTTGGCCTTCAGCAACTGACTTCACGATGTCATTCACTGCATTAGCTCTGCCTTCCAAGATGGCATCAGCAATGCCTCGCGCGTAGAGCGTCACAGCTTTAGAAGAATCATCATTGCCCGGTATCACGTAGTCGATTCCATCAGGTGAGTGGTTTGAATCTACGACACCAATCAGAGGAATGCCTAATTTTTTTGCTTCGGCTACCGCTATCTTATGAAAGCCGACATCGATGACGAAGATGGCATCAGGCAAAGTCAGCATATCCTGTATTCCACCAATGTCTTTTTCTAATTTCTCAAGTTCTCTCATGAACATCAACTGCTCTTTTTTCGACATGGCCTCAAGGCCAATTTCTTGCTGAGCCTTCATATCCTTGAGACGCTTGATAGACGTTTTGACAGTTTTGAAATTGGTAAGCATTCCACCCAACCAACGTTGATCGACAAACGGAACGCCGGCCCGTGCTGCCTCGGTAGATATGATTTCTCGAGCTTGGCGCTTGGTTCCCACCATCAAAATGGTGCCCCGGTTAGCAGCCAGTTGTTTGGTAAATTTCAACGCCTGTTGAAACATCGGCAATGTTTTTTCCAAGTTAATAATGTGGATTTTATTGCGATGGCCAAAAATGAACGGGGACATTTTGGGATTCCAAAAGCGTGTTTGATGTCCAAAATGGACACCAGCTTCCAGCATTTCGCGCATGGTAATAGACATCTTTTCTCCAAAGGTTGGGTCTAAAATCCAATTCATGATTGCATTGACTAAACTAGACTTGTGTCAAAGCAACACCTTTTGTGAATTGGTCAGAGATTTGCATAGGGCAACCGACTTAACAAGTCATCACTCCTAACTTAAACAGTTTAGCACAAAACTCACACAGCTATTTCTTTTTTCCCTCATTTAGGTATCAATTCATGAAAATTGCTGTGATCGGTGCAGGTGTGATTGGCGTAACTTCTGCACTTGAGCTTGCATCTCATGGGCATGATGTAATTGTGTTTGAAAAGAGCTCAGGCATTGCACAACAGGCCAGTTTTGCGACATCTGGATTCATTGGGCCTGGCATGATTCATTCTTGGACGGCACCTGGACTCCCCCTCAAGATGCTCAAACAAATATTGCTTGGTGCAGACACCCATGCTGTGCAAGGACTAACAAACATACCCTTAGCGTGGTTTTGGCAATGGTACAAAGCAAGCAAGCACCCATCCTACAAATTAAAACTTGAAGCGCTACAACGACTAGCCTTTTACAGCCAAGAAGTGCTGATGGGGATCACTGAACAACATGGGTTGCAATATGAAAAGAGCCAGGGCAGCTTGCTGGTGTGTAAGCATGAAAGAGATTTGAAAAATCATCAACTCCAGCTAGACCTCTTGAGCGACTCAGGCATACCATTCAGAAAACTTGATCAAGAGCAAACCCTTCGGGTGGAGCCTTCACTGTCCTCCGAGCAATCTTTTTACTGTGCCGTCATGTTTCCAAATGACACAGTAGCGAATTGCAGGCAATTTTCATTATTGGCGAAACAGCAAGCCAGTTTGCTTGGTGCAAATTTCAAAACGGGACAAGAAGTACTCCCTCTGATCACAGAGTCACCACGCTTGATTCGCACTACCTCAGGATTTTCTGAAAAATTTGACCATGTAGTGATTTGCGCCGGTATACACAGCAAATTTTTGGTAAAAAATTTGGGGATACAGATTCCATCTTTGGCTGTAAACGGCTATACGCTTAGTTCACCTGTCCGCCAATTGATGGATGCTCCAGTTTACGGAGTGATTGACGCACGACACCATGTTTCAATAGCCCGAACCGGCCAACGCATCAGGGTTAGTGGCATTGCTGAAATCGGGCATAACAAAAAACGATCCGAAGATTGCGTCAAGCTACTTTATGAAGTTCTTAATGACTGGTTTCCAGGCGCAGCAAAAACACATGAAGCAGTTCAGGTTTGGAGAGGCACACGCGACTTGCTGACAGACGGGGTACCAATACTGGGACACTCTGGCATTAAAGGGGTTTGGTTAAACACAGGACATGGCAACCACGGCTGGGCAACCAGTTGCGGAAGTGCCAGAGCCATTGCCGACATGGTGTCGGGGCGAGAATGTGAAGTGGATCTCAAAGGCCTTGGCATCGAGCGCTTTTAACCACGCCCAACAAATGGCATATTGGTAGCCATCACAGTATGAAATAAAACATTGGCTGACAGTGGAAGTTCAGCCATGTACAAAACAGATGTTCCAACGTGTGATACGTCCATCAACGGCTCAGGTTTGATGTCTCCATTGGCTTGGGGCACGCCTTTTGCCATGACTGCAGCCATTTCAGTTTCGGCATTACCAATGTCAATTTGACCGACAGCAATTTGAAATTTTCTTCCGTCTAACGATGCGGTTTTAGTCAGTCCAGTGACAGCATGCTTTGTAGCTGTGTAGGCAATCGAATTGGGTCTAGGAGCAGTTGCGGAGATAGAACCGTTATTGATAATACGACCTCCCATAGGGACTTGTGATTTCATGGCTTTGAAGGCTTGTCTCAAACAATAAAACATACCATTTAAATTGATATCCACTACATTTTTCCATTGGTCAATACCTAATTCATCCAATGGGACACTTGGGGCACTGACTCCAGCGTTATTAAATAGCAAATCTACACGGCCATGGTGTTTCAACACAGTATCAAACAATGTTTCTACGGATGTGGGATCAGCCACGTCTGTTGGTAGCACTAAACAATTGCCTGGGTTTTCCGAAATATGTTGAACCTCCCTTAAGGGTTGTTCTCTGCGACCAGCTAAAACAACTTGCCATCCAGCTTTAATTAAAGCAAGAGAGGCGGATTTGCCAACACCAGTGCCTGCACCCGTGACAATTGCGACTTTACGTGCGCTCATGTGAATTCTCCTAGATCGATTATTTTTTGAGAGGCTTGGCCGAAATCGAGGCTTTCTTTTCCAACTTTGAAGTCTTTGCAAAAACCACTTTTGAATTACGAGATTTTTTTGATGCCTTGCGATGAGAAGAAGTTGATTGGACTTTCAGCGAAATAGATTTGTCGTCAATGTCTTTTCCTTTCAGCTTTTTGGAGCTAACAAATTGCAAATTTAATGCGTCATCCTGCACCCATCGAAAATCTATTTTTCTTCCATCCAAGTCTACCCTGCTAACTTGTACGCGCACACGAGTACCAATAACGTATCGGATACCAGTTCGCTCGCCTCGTAATTCTTGGCGAGATTCATCGAAACGAAAATAATCCCCACCAAGCTCAGTGATGTGCACCAAACCTTCAACATACATGGCATCCAAAGTAACAAATACCCCAAAACCTGTAACAGCTGATACAGAACCACTGAAATCTTCACCCAAATGCTCGCGCATGTATTGACACTTTAACCAAGCTTCTACATCTCGTGTGGCTTCATCTGCACGTCGTTCATTGGCACTGCAATGCAAACCCGCAGCTTGCCAAGCTTGAAGAGCTGTTGATTGTTTGCTATTTTTATCGATCTTATTGTGTGGATGCTGGGTTGCGTGAGTGGCAAGTCGCCTGGACAACTTTACTTGTGCCTCTCCAGGTTTTGGCAAACTTGGCAATTGGTAACGAACTCCTTGCAATATTGACTTGATTACCCGGTGAACCAATAGATCAGGGTAACGTCGTATTGGACTTGTAAAGTGCGTATAAGCATCGAAAGCCAACCCAAAATGGCCACTATTGATGGGGTTGTAAGTAGCTTGTTGCATGGAACGGAGCAACATGCTGTGAATCTGTTGAGCGTCCACTCTGTCTTTGGTGGCTGATGCAATGGCTTGAAATTGTGCAGGTGAAGGTTCTTCGCTGATTTGTAACCCAATTCCCAGCGACTTCAAATAGCTACGCAATATTTCTAATTTTTCAGGGGTAGGGCCATGATGAACACGAAACAATGCCTCATGCTTATTTTGTTGAATGAAATCTGCACTACATACGTTAGCAGCAAGCATGGTTTCTTCAATCAACCGATGTGCTTCAGTTCGAGTTCGAGGAGCAATTTTTTCAATTCTTCCGTTTTCATCACAAATAATCTGCGTCTCTGTTGTCTCAAAATCCACCGCACCTCTTTTTTGACGCGCACTTAGTAATGCACGGTAAACATCATGCAAATGAATTAAATCGTTAACGCTGGCTTTGAATCTATGCGCTTGAGGGCCTCGGGTGTTTGACAAAATGGCAGTGGCATCTGTGTATGTCAAGCGGGCATGACTGTGTATTACTGCTTCGTAAAATTGGTATGCAAAAACTTCTCCTTCTGTGCTTATTATCATGTCGCACACCATACACAAGCGGTCAACATCGGGTTTGAGCGAGCAAAGTCCGTTGGACAGTTTTTCTGGAAGCATAGGTATTACCCTTCGTGGGAAATACACACTGGTTGCCCGATCGTACGCATCAATGTCAATCGGACTTTCGGTTTCAACATAATGACTGACATCAGCTATTGCAACCAATAATCTCCATCCATCCTTCCCTTCGTTTTTTAAAGGCTCACAGTAAACTGCATCGTCAAAATCCTTGGCATCTTCGCCATCAATAGTGATGAGAGGTATGTCTGTCAAATCCACTCTTTGAGGAAAATCTTTGACAACGACATGCTCTGGCAATAAGTCTGCCTGCTGTAAACAGGATTGCGAAAACATATATGGAACGCTGTATTTGCGCACAGCAATTTCAATTTCCATGCCTGGGTCATCCATTTCACCAAGCACCTCTTGAACTCGGCCCACTGGTTGCCCATAAAGGCTGGGAGGTTCAGTTAGTTCTACCACCACCACCTGACCTGGCAAGGCTTTTCCCGTCGCAGTCTTGGGTATCAAAATGTCACGCCCGTACCGACGGTCTTCAGGGGCCACTAACCAAACACCGTTCTCATTCAGCAATCGCCCAATAATTGGATGAGTAGGACGTAGCGTGATTTCCAATATGCGGCCCTCAGGCCGACTTTTTTTGTCAAACCTTGTCACCCGCGCCAAAACTATATCTTTGTGTAATACGGCACGCATTTCATTGGGTGGTAGATAAACACTGATCTGCCCGTCATCGCGAATGACAAAGCCGTGCCCATCACGATGTCCTTCGACAACTCCCTTAAATTCTTCAAGGAGACCCGCCTGATTGCTGTTGTGATTTTTGATATGATCCTCTGCTTTCCTGAA
>JBJTXF010000127.1:0-3451 GCA_046082145.1 Limnohabitans sp.
CCCCGGTTGGCACTCGCCCCGGACAGCCGGGCCTGGCTGGCGGGCACCTGCGTGGGGCTTTGCATGTGGTCGGGCCTGGCACTCCAGTTATTGGGGTTGGCCCTCACCAGCCCGGCGATGTCAGCATTTTTCACCTCCCTGGCCAGCTTTTTCGCCCCGATGATCCTGCTGTTTCTGGGGGTGCGCCAGAACCGGCTGTTGTGGTTCGGCCTGGCGGTGGCCATGGCCGGCGGCGTGGTGATGGTGGAGGGGGGCTGGAAATTCGGAGCCGGCGAGGCGCTGACCGTGCTGTCCGCCGTTTTCTTCGCCACCCAGGTGGTGGTTCTGGACCGGATGGGCGGGGGCCTTACGGCACACCGGCTGACCCTGGCCTTCTTCACGGTGAACACGCTGGCATCGGCCGAACACCACGCAGCTTCCTGATCGCATGACAAATCCCCTGCTCGATTTTTCTGCGCTGCCTTTGTTTGACCGCATCACGCCTGCTGATGTTGAACCGGCGATCTCCCAACTGCTAGAGAAAGCAGAAGCTGCTCTGGCCCAAGTGACCCAACACGACTTTGCCGCCGATTGGGTACAGATTTCCAAAGTGCTCGATACCGCCACCGAACAACTGGGTCGCGCATGGGGTTCAGTGAGCCACCTGCAATCTGTGGCTGATACGCCAGAACTTCGGGCGGCCTACAACGCACAACTTCCCAAGGTCACCGAATTTTGGACGCGCTTGGGCGCCAACGAAGCGCTTTACGCCAAATACAAAGCCATTCCCCCTGAGAGTCTGAACCCGGAACAAAACCACGCCAGAACCTTGGCGTTACGCAACTTTGTGTTGTCGGGCGCAGAGCTGACTGGAGCGGCCAAAGAACGGTTCGCTGCCATTCAAGAACGTCAAGCAGAAATCAGCCAACGTTTCAGTGAGCATGTGCTCGATGCCACTGATGCCTGGTCCATGTTCATCTCAGATGCAGATACCCTTGGCATTCCGGATGATGTGTTGCAAACTGCGCGTACGCTCGCCGAAGCAGAGGGCAAATCGGGTTACAAGTTAACTTTGAAAATGCCCTGCTATTTGCCCGTCATGCAATACGCCCACAGCAGCAGTGTGCGCGAGAGCATGTACCGCGCCTATGCCACTCGTGCTTCAGAGTTGTCCGAGCAAGCGCAATTTGACAACAGCGCGTTGCTGGTAGAAATTTTGCAACTCAGGGAAGAAGAGGCCCAACTGCTGGGCTATGACAACCATGCGCAGGTTTCTTTGGCCAGCAAAATGGCCGAATCTCCAGACCATGTGGTAGGGTTTTTGCGCGACTTGGCCGCTCGAGCCAGGCCCTATGCCATCAACGATTTGGCCGAAATGCGCCAATTTGCTGCCGAACATTTGCATCTGCCAGATCCCCAGGCATGGGACTGGACCTTTGTGGGTGAAAAGCTCAAGCAAGCACGTTATGCCTTCAGCGATTTGGAAGTGAAAGCGTATTTCACCGCGCCCAAAGTGCTGGAAGGATTGTTCAAAATTGTCGAAACTTTGTTTGAAGTGGCCATCCGACAAGACCAAGCCCCGGTGTGGCACCCCGGCGTTTTGTTTTATCGAATCGAGCGACAAGGACAGTTGGTTGGCCAGTTTTATTTAGACCCTAGCGCCAGACCAGGCAAACGTGGCGGCGCATGGATGGACGATGTCCGCGCTCGCTGGCTGCGTCCCGACAACGGCCAATTACAAACGCCTGTGGCGCACCTGGTCTGCAACTTCGCAGAAGGCGTCAATGGTCAACCCGCCTTGCTCACCCATGATGATGTGATCACCTTGTTTCACGAATGTGGCCATGGTCTTCATCACATGCTCACGCAAGTCAACGAGCGCGATGTGTCCGGCATCAGCGGGGTGGAATGGGATGCTGTCGAATTACCCAGCCAGTTCATGGAAAACTTTTGTTGGGAATGGTCCGCGCTGAAACACATGACTTCGCATGTGGACACGGGCGAACCCTTACCGCGTGCTCTGTATGACAAGATGCTGGCCGCCAAAAATTTTCAAAGCGGTTTGCAAACACTGCGTCAAATTGAATTTTCGTTGTTGGACATGTATTTGCACACCTTACCTTCTATAGACATCCGTGTGCTCGATGTATTGAATCAAGTACGCAAAGAAGTGGCGGTCATGCACCCACCTGCCTTCAATCGCATGCCGCATTCTTTCAGCCATATATTTGCAGGCGGCTACGCCGCAGGCTACTACAGTTACAAGTGGGCTGAAGTACTGAGCGCGGATGCTTACGCGGCATTTGAAGAAACCAGTTCAGCCGATGGTCAACACAGCGTAGAGACTGGCAGACGCTACAGGCGCGCAATTTTGGAAGCGGGTGGCAGTCGCCCTGCCATGGCCTCATTCAAAGCTTTTCGCGGCAGAGAACCCAGCATGGATGCATTGCTTCGGCACCAAGGCATGGCACATCAGCCATAAACCGTGGTTTGAACGCCTTGTGATGTACCCAGCAAACACACATGCGCTCGTTGGTGGGCAAACACCCCGACGGTCACAACACCCGGCCATTGGTTGATTTGATTTTCAAACCCCAACGGGTCGGTGATGCGCAAACCCAGTACATCCAATATGTGCTGGCCGTTGTCAGTCACCAAGGGCTGGCCGTTGACCAAGCGCACACGGGCTTGACCACCCAAAGCCTCAAACTGCCGCACCAATTGCGGCGCTGCCATGGGGATGACCTCGACTGGCAAGGGAAAATTGCCCAATATATCAACGCGCTTTGACGCATCAGCAATACACACAAACCGGTCAGCTTGCGCGGCCACTATTTTTTCTCGGGTCAAAGCAGCGCCGCCCCCTTTGACCATAAATCCATGACCATCGATTTCATCTGCACCGTCGATGTATACCGCCATGCGATCCACTTGTGTCAGGTCTACCACCCGCAGACCCAAAGACTGCATGCGCTGGGTCGAAGCCACAGAACTCGACACGGCCGCTTTGATCGCGATACCGCTGACCGCCAATGCATCGATGAATTTATTCACTGTAGAGCCGGTTCCCACTCCCAAATATTCTCCGGGAACCACATAGCTGAGTGCGGCTTGGGCCACCAGCGATTTCAATTCATCTTGGGTTTGACCGGTCTGGTTCATCGGTGACAATTCCTTATTCATCTTTGCCGGATTATCCATGTCAGTGTTGCCCTACGCCTTGCTTCGCCCTTTGTTGTTTGCCGCTGACCCTGAAGCAGTGCACGACCATACCTTGCAATGGCTGGCCGCGACCCAGCACACACCGCTTCGACACGCTTACACCCAAGAAAAAGTCAGCGATCCTGTGCAGTTGTCCGGACTGACATTTCCCAACCGCATTGGATTGGCGGCAGGCTTAGATAAGAACGCCCGTTGTATCGATGCATGGCAACACATGGGCTTTGGGTTTGTCGAAGTGGGCACCGTCACG
>JBJTXF010000128.1:0-7723 GCA_046082145.1 Limnohabitans sp.
TTACCCACTTGACCACGATCAATGCGTGTGCCTTCTGGAAACATGATCACCCAATTGCCTTTGCGCAACAAATCTTTGCCTTGCTGAACCACTTTCTGGAAGGATTGCGATTTTTGCTGTCTGTCAATGTGAATCATGTCCAACTGCCCGATGGCCCAGCCAAAAAAAGGGACATATAACAACTCGCGCTTGAACACATAGGCCAAATCTTTGGGCATGATGACGGGCATCAAGAAAGTTTCATAAGTGGATTGGTGTTTGACCAGCAAGATACAGGGTTGATCAAGCGGGGGCAAATTGTCCTGGCCTTTGATCTGGTAGCGGATACCGAGTATGTATCGCGCCCCGTGCACAGCGAGCCTTAACCAGAAAACGGCTATTCGATAAAGCCGATGCCCATTGAACTGCAATGCAGCCGCAATGAGCAATACCAGTGCCACGGGCACCACCGTGACCAGCATCCACAGCATATGCAGCAAAGATCTCAGAAACGCCATCAATGCACCGGGGCTTTGGAAGGCGTTCGTTTGGCCGATTCACCCAGCGACAACAACCAATCAGCAAACGCAGACAGGTTGTCGTGCACCATCGTCTGGGGCGGGAAATTCTCGGGTGGGGTACTGCCGCTGTGGCCCTCGCTCTTGCCGGTGCACACCAAATGGGTTTGGCAACCGGCCATGGCTGCTGCTTGGGCATCGCGTAAGCTGTCCCCCACCGCATGTACCAGATCCAAAGGCACGCCGAAGCGCTCGCCGATTTGCTCGAACAAACCAGGCAAGGGTTTTCGGCACTGGCAGTGGTCTTGCGGCACATGCGGGCAAAAGAATATGGCATCCACCCGACCCCCGGCAGCTGCCAGCAGTTTGTTCATCTTGTCGTGCATCAGGTTGAGCGTGGCCAAATCGAACAGGCCACGGCCCAAGCCTGATTGGTTGCTGGCGATGGCAATGTGCCAGCCCGCTTGGCACAAACGGGCGATGGCTTCAATGGAGCCCGGCAAGGGTAACCATTCATCGGGCGATTTGATGTAGTCGTCGCTGTCGCGGTTGATGGTGCCATCGCGATCCAGAATGATGAGCTTGGTGTGCATGGCGACTTACTGTGCCAGACGCGATATGTCGGCGACTTGGTTCATGTGGGTTTGCAATTGCTTGAGCAATGCCCATCGGTTTTGCCGAATCTGAAGATCGTCAGCATTGACCATGACATCGTTGAAATAATGGTCAACCGCTTCACGCAAACCCGCCAATGTTTTCAGGTGCGCGGTGTAATCGCCAGCAGCGAAATAACCATTGGCCACAGGCACCAAATGAAGCAATTGTGCGTGCAGTTGTTGTTCCGCCGGTTCGGTCAATTTGGCTGTGTCAATTTGTGCAGCGATTGGCTGATCGACTTTTTTCAGAATATTGGCAATGCGCTTGTTGGCTGCGGCAAGTGCTTGGCTTTGCGGCAAATGGGCAAACTCGGCCACGGCATCCAAACGTGGTTTGATCTGGCTCCAGCCTTCAGCCGTATCCACAGCGAGCACAGACATGATGTGGGTCAACGGTTTGCCTTCCGCTTCCAGCATGCTGATGAGACGCTCCTGGAAAAAAGTTTCCAATTTGTCGATATCCAAATCTGCGGCGACTTTGGCGGGAAACACAGCCGCAGTGCACTCGATCAAGCTGCGCACACGAACCGCCAATCCTTTGTCAAGCAACATGCGTGTCACGCCCAAGGCATGGCGACGCAACGCAAACGGATCGCGGTCGCCGGTTGGCAAATGGCCGGTGCCAAACATACCGATCAAGGTCTCCAACTTGTCGGCCATGGCAACCACCAAGCCCACATCGTTACTGGGCAATTCATCGCCAGCAAATCTGGGTCGGTAATGGTCGGCAATGGCCTGAGCAACCAGCGGATCTTCGCCGTCATTCAAGGCGTAATAACGTCCCATCACCCCTTGCAGTTCCGGGAACTCACCCACCATGTCAGTGAGCAAATCGGTTTTGGCCAGCCTGGCCGCCTTGAGCACATGCTGCACCAAAGTTTCGTTGTCCTTCAACGAAGTGGTCCAACCCGATTGCAACCACAACTTGACCAAGGCTTGCGCGATCGCACAGACGCGCAACATGCGCTCGCCTTGCGTGCCCAATTGGTGGTGGTAGATGACTTTGTCTAACCCTTCCACTCTGGACTCGAGCGATTTTTTTCGGTCTTGGTCAAAAAAGAATTGGGCATCTGCCAAGCGTGGACGCACCACCCGCTCATTGCCGCCTATGACAGCGGAAGTATCTTTGGGGCGGATATTGCTAACGATCAAAAACCGATGGCTGAGTTGTCCGTCCGACTTGAGCAAAGGAAAGTATTTTTGGTTCGCTTTCATGGTAAGTGTCAAGCATTCCATGGGCACCTGCAAAAATGCTTCTTCAAATGCACACACCATGACAGTAGGCCGCTCGACCAAAGCGGTTACTTCTTGGACCAATTCGTGATGGCGCAACGCCTCTTCGGCTTGCGTATCTGTCAAACCTGCGGACTCGACCTCTAAACGACAACCCAACTGTTTGGCCTGTTCACGCAGTTCACGCACCATGTCTTGGCATCTGGCGTCGAAACTGGCGATGACAGCGCCATGGCTGGCCAGGGTTTCTTCATAAGTATCTGCATGCGAAATAGGGACGGGATGATGACTGGCCTCGAACCGATGCCCTTGGGTCGAGTTGCCAGCCGTCAAACCCAGGGCCGTCACGGGCACGACCTGGTTGCCATGCAAGGCAATCAAGCCATGAGCGGGGCGCACAAAACTCACCGTGCTCCAGCCGGGCAGTTCGCAGTGTTGGTGCAACTGGTATTGCATGACTTTGGGAATGGGCAGCTTGGCCAAAGCCTGTTCTATCGCCGACTGCAATCCCTGTTGCAAACTGGCACCTTTGGCCAGGCTGTTGTAGTAAAGCACTTGGGCTTTGCCATCTGATACGCGCTGGAGTTGCTTGACCACGGTGGCGGGATCAGAGGTATCAACGCCCAGCGCTTGCATTTTTTTCAACAGCGCTGGCGTGGCTTCACCTTCTGCGGTTAAACCGACACTGACTGGCATGAGCTTTTGCTCAAGGGGCTTGTCAGCGGCTTGCGCTTTGACATCTTTGATCCAGACCGCCAGTCGCCGGGGGGAAGCAAAAGCTTTGTAAGTCTGTTGGTTGTCGTTATCAGCTTGACCTTCTAACAATTGCAATTCAGACAAGCACGACCAAACCGCGTGCGCAAAAGCATCCCCCAATTTTTTCAATGCTCTCGGTGGCAGTTCTTCTACCTGCAATTCAACCAATACATTTTGCGTGGTCATGCAGTGGTTTCCTTGGCCATGAATTCATCGACCCAGGCTTTGGGCGCCATCGGAAAACCCAATTGGGTTCGACTCTCCAAATAACTTTGCGCCACATTTCTGGCCAGATTTCTGATTCGACCGATATAGGCAGCGCGTTCAGTCACACTGATGGCGCCCCGGGCATCGAGCAAATTGAAAGAATGCGCTGCTTTAAGCACTTGCTCATAAGCGGGTAATGCCAGGGCCTGTGTCATCAGGTATTGGGCCTGTTTTTCATGCGCATTGAAGGCGGAAAATAAAAATGTGGCGTTGCTGTGTTCAAAGTTGTAGGCCGACTGCTCTTTCTCATTTTGCAAATAGACGTCGCCATAACTCAATGTAGAGGTCCACCGCAAGTCATACACATTGTCAACGCCTTGTAAATACATGGCCAGGCGCTCAAGCCCGTAAGTGATTTCACCCGTGATGGGTTTGCAGTTGATGCCGCCGACTTGCTGGAAATAAGTGAATTGGGTGACCTCCATGCCGTTGAGCCAGACCTCCCAGCCCAAACCCCAAGCACCTAAGGTGGGATTCTCCCAATCGTCTTCCACAAAGCGAATATCGTTTTGATTCAGATCAAACCCCAAGGCTTTCAACGAACCCAAATATTTGTCCAATATGTCTGCAGGTGCAGGCTTGAGCACCACTTGGTATTGGTAATAGTGTTGAAGGCGGTTAGGGTTCTCGCCATAGCGACCATCTTTGGGTCGGCGTGAGGGCTGAACATAGGCGGCCTTCCAAGGCTCAGGGCCGATGGCTCTCAAAAAGGTGGCGGTGTGCGATGTGCCTGCACCCACTTCCATGTCATAAGGCTGTAATAACGCGCAACCTTGTGCATCCCAATAGTTTTGCAATTGCAAAATGATTTGTTGAAACGTCAGCATATGTTCATTTTACAGACTGCCTGTTTTGCGAACGGTGTTTAGCCATCACGACTGCCAACAACATCAGACCTCCACACAATAACCACATTGGCTTCAAGCCCCATCGTCCCGCCCATTTGGCAAAAAATGTCGTCTCTGAATAGGGCGAGTAAACCCTGCCGGTTAACTGTCCCCGGGTAAAAGGTGCGAGTTCCTGCTGCAAGCGCCCTTGCGCATCAATGATGGCGGTTCCGCCAGAGTTGGTGGCACGAACGGTAGGGCGTTTGAATTCCAAACTGCGCATTCTTGCGATATCTAAATGTTGCTTGACCACCGTGGTATCGCCAAACCAAGCGATATTGCTTAAATTCACAAACAGCGTTGGATGGTTTTCAGTGTCTTTGAACCGAACCGCTAATTCCTCGCCAAACAAATCCTCATAGCAAATAGTCACCGCCATGCGGTGTTCTCGCCATGAAAACGGTGTTTGATCGACAGCGCCTCGGTTGAAGTCGCCAAAGTCAATGGACATCATGCGTGTGAACCATCGAAGAATATCTGGTGTAAATTCCCCGAACGGTACCAAATGGTGTTTGTCGTATTGGACTTCTTGCGGACCCCCTAAACCAATCGCAGAATTGCCATAGCCCTTTTGGCTGTCTTGCGTGGGTATTCCCACAATCGCAAATTTTTTATCAGCCATCGTGTGTTCAACCAACGCTTGCCAATAGCCTTCTGGCAGTTCGTTTTTGAAATAGGGCAAGGCTGTTTCAGGCATCACCGTCAGTTCGGCTTTGCTGTCGACTAACGCTGATTGGTACCACTGCAAGGCAGGCAACCGGGCTTCTCTGAATTTGGTGTCTTGGCTGATATTGGCTTGCAGCAAATTGACAGTCAGTGATGGTCCGGTTTTTTGTGTTTCCCGCACTGCAGGAAAGCAAACCATGCAAACTGCTATCCAAACATATGACTGTTTTAGAAACTTATCAGGCTTTTGAATGGATTGGGCAAGGGCGGAAGACAGCAACGCGGATAAAAAGCACATTCCGTATACCCCAGTCCAAGGAGCCGCATAGGACAACACGCCATCCACATGTGCATACCCTATGGCCGCCCATGGAAACCCGGTCCACCATTGCGCTCTTGCCAACTCTGCCAATGTCCAGCATGCTGCAAAACTTAGGGCTTTTTGCGGTTTTGAAAATGAAGCGGAGAAGTGGACATACACCCACAAGCTGGCTGTGTAGTAAAGCGCTAATCCGCTACACAATAACAATATTGCCAACACAGTGGTTGATTTAGGCAGCCCGCCAAACTGGTGCAATGCTATGTATAACCACCAGACACAAGACGCGAGCCACAAAGTAGTGAACAGCCAAATCAGTGCTGTTTTTGGTGTTCTGCTTCGGCAATCAAGCACCATGCACAAAGCAGTCAATCCTACAGTTTGCATCAAACCCCGCAGAAAGGGACTCACCAAGCCATTTCCTGCCAATGCCATGCAAACCAAACCCACGGCCATGATCAAGCAGTTTTTTTGGAAGGACAAACTGCCTATCTTTTTCAATTGCCTATTTTCTTTACGCGATACCACTTGACCACTCCACTTTTGGAGTGCATCACCTCAAATCTGAGCCCATGGATATCGTGATGTTCGCCCTTGGTAGGAACATGCCCCATCAAATGCGCAATCAAACCACCAATGGTCTCAAATTCTTCCTCATCATTTGAGACCAATTGAACTTCAAAAAAATGGTTGATCTTTGCGACTTTGGTATGGCCTGCTATGCGAAATGATTTGTCAACCAAACTGTAAATCTCACCCTGGTCGTCATCTTCGTCAAATTCATCCTCAATTTCACCCACAATTTCTTCCAACACATCTTCAAAGGTCACGAGTCCAGAAATGCGTCCAAATTCATCAACAACCATCGCCATGTGATTGCGATTCTTTTTAAAGTCTCGCAACAAGTCGATCAAATTTTTAGTTTCGGGCACAAACACAGCCGTGCGCAAGAAGACTTTTAGATGGATTTCTGGTGCTCTCTGCCATTTAAGCAAATCCTTTGTCATCAATATGCCGATGATGTTTTCTTTTTCATTTTCATAAACTGGGTATCGCGAGTGTCCGATGTCGATGATTTTTTCCATCATCTCCTCGATGGGCATGTCAACATCGAGCAAATCCATTTTCGGTGTGGGGATCATGATTTCAGCCACATGCATTTGGCTGATTTTCAACACTCCCTCCAACATGATTTGGCTTTCTGTTCCGATGATTTGCTTGGCTCCAGCCTGATAAATGAGCTGTTGAAACTGTTCGCGGCTTTTGATAGGAGACAACCATTTTTCATACAGCTGCTTGACCCAGTTTTTTGGGCCAACTTTTAATCGCTTTGAATGGCGTATATCGTTCACACTGTGATTCAATTTAAACTTAACTTTCTAATATTATGGATTCTCTAGACCGATGATGCTTCCAGCGGGTTTTATTTTTTTTCAGCGAGATTGGCTATCTTCTAATAGTTTGTTACTCAAACACCAACATTCGGCATATTTGTTCGATTCCGGTTATGTCACGCATGCTAACCAGTTGATTGATTTTTTATCCCACCAATTGGGGCATCAACCCTTGCAAGTATTGATCAATACTCACTTACACAGCGACCACTGCGGTGGCAATGCTTTGATTCAATCTACTTATGAGCATGTGCAAATTTGGGTACCTTCAAGCCAGTTCAATATTGTCAATTCATGGGACGAAGAAGGTTTGAGCTATCAACTGACCGGTCAACTCTGTCCCCGTTTTACAGCCACTGGCTCGGTCTCGGAGTATGACACCTTGCTGATTCATGGCTTAAGTTGGAATGTTTTTTCATCCAAGGGTCATGACAACGATTCGTTGATTTTTTTTCAACCTGACCACGGTTTATTGTTGTCAGCAGACGCATTGTGGGAAAACGGTTTGTCTGTGGTCTTTCCTGAGTTTATAGGCGGCAAGGGATTCGAACATGTTGCCAATACCTATGATTTGATTGAAAAGCTGGCACCTCGTATGGTTTTACCTGGTCACGGTCGTATGTTCACAGACACGCCCAAGGCATTGGCTACAGCTCGACAACGTTTGGATTATTTTGTGAAATTCCCGTCTTCGCATGCCAATTACGCAGCACGTGTGTTGATCAAATTCAAATTGATGGAGCTACAACAGACATCATATGCAAGTTTTCTGCAGTGGTGTTTAAAGTCCCCTCTGCTCCAAACCCTACATGCCCATTATTTTGATAAGCTTACTATCGAGTATTGGACCCATGAATTGATTGCAACTTTGGCATCCAAACATGCACTGATCATCCAAAATGGCGAGATTCTCAACCTTTAGCGTGTCTCAATATTTCGATCTGGAATATCGTAATAGGGGGCAGATCAGACGCACAAAACAAAAAGCCCGTTTCTTTCGAGACGGGCTTTTTGAGGCTGTAAGAGCCTGACAATGTCCTACTTTCAC
>JBJTXF010000129.1:0-11927 GCA_046082145.1 Limnohabitans sp.
AAGACTGTTCCCAATGGTCAACCCGCCCTTGCTCGGCCATGATTTCCTCAAAACGATCCAACACCTGAGTAGCAAAGCCCTGTAACCCGTCCACGTCTTCAAACGGTTGCCCCACATACTCCGACAAAGGTAAATTCAAAATACGCGTCGCCCCCGGGTTGATCGACAAAATCACGCCTTTGCTGTCAAGCAACACCACGCCTGCGGTTAGATTGTCCAGCATGGTTTGTAAATGGCTGCGCGCCATATCCAATTGCGCCATGCTTTGTTCGACCGACTGTCTGGCTTCCAACAATTGTTGTGTCATATCGGCAAAAGAACGGGTCAAGCCGTCGAGTTCGTCTTTGCCTTGCAAAAACGGTTTAGGCCGCAGGTCTCCAGAAGCCACATCGCGCACACCTTCGGCAAGCAACAACAGCGGTTTGGCCAATTGGTTACCAAACAATACCGCCAACAACACCGCACCAAACACCGATAAAAAAAGACTCAATGTCAAAGTGCCTATGTACATACGCTGTAAGCCACTGCGTGCCAAGGCCCTTTCTTGGTATTCACTGTTAGCCTCCAACACCGCCCGCGCGTTGGTCACCAACACTGGCGGCAATTTTTTGACCACTTGCAGCACATAAATTTTTCTGTCTAACTCGAATCCGCTGTCAGGCAATCGAAACAAGACTTTGATGCGTGGAAAGGCTTCAGCATTGCCGGCCTCTTCCAAACCGTCGCTGCGCCAGGTCACGCCAGAACTACGCACTTGACGCCATTCGGACGCACCAGGGCGTTCGGGTTGCAACGAAAAACCCGACTCGCTGACGCTGGCAACCAATTGCGTGTTGCTTTGCCACAGACTGACTTCTGCAGCGCCTAGCTGCTCGCGCGCTTTCTCTAAGGTGACAGACCATTGGTTGCGCGATACCGGTGTCATGTTGTTGCCTGCACTACGCACACCAGCGACCAATTCGCTGGCCAAACTCTCTAAGGTAGAACGGCTTAAATTCAATCCCGCGTCCAGCGCCACTTCCACTTTGTTGTCAAACCAGACCTCGATAGATCGGGTCACAAATTGATAGGAAACCGCATAAATCAATATACCGGGCAATATGCCGACCAACGCAAAGATTGAGGCCAATCGGATCAACAAACGGCTGCCAAATTTTTTCTGGCGCAAACGCAACACCAATCGCCAAGCGATCCAGCTGATGACCAGCAATAAAAACACCGCCAAGATGGCGTTCAAACCAAACAGCAACCCGTAGTTTTCTTCGTACACATCCCAGCGTTGGGTGGCTTGTGTCAGCAAAAACAGCAAAATCAAAGACACTGACACCAAAATAGACATGATCAAGAGCAGCATCCAACTGCGGTGACGCAGATCGCTCCAGATGATGTTTTGCGTCATTTGGCCAGCTCTTCGAGCCGAAAGCTTTGTTCGAAGTTGATATTCCACTCGCTCATGGCCTGGTTACCAAACTGCAAGGCCTGTGGCAACTGGCTCAAATCCAAACGAAACCGAAAATCCAATCGTTGCTTCACATCTTTTTGCAATACCTGTATGTCTGCCACTTTCCAACGGTTGATTTTTTGCACGGCCAACATGGCATCGGACAAGCTGTCGTAACTGTTACCCAGGGTCACGCCCAAACCAATGCTTTGCAAGGGAGTTGCAGACACATGCAAACGCCAGCGCCGAGAAAGCGGTTGGTAGGTCAAGCGAAAGTAGCGTTCAACCCCTGAAACTTTTTTGTCATACCAATACCAACGCTCACGCATGACCTCGGCTTGCAGGACAAAAGTCAGTGGCATGCCTCGCGACAGAGCATCTTCCAAGCCAGGAGACAAGACATAGTCCAAGGTGGCCGATAAATACACACCATCATCACTGCGCTCAACGATGGGATCGGTCAACTGTACCGGCGATTGCGCCCAAGCGGGCTGTACCCACATACCCACTGAACACACCGTCCACAGCACAACAACCACGCACACTGAACGCAGTGCGGGGCCAACCGAATCAAGCATATTATTGTTTTTCAAGCAGTGCATAAAAAAAACCATCGTGCTCTTGAGGCAGATTGTCTGAGACTGCGCCCCCGCTGGACGGCATACTAGGCAATAAATACCCTGGTGAAGGCATACATGATGCATCACTGTTGTTTACAAGAAACGATTGAATTTGCCGCTCTCCCTCCGCACGAAACAATGAACACGTGCAATATAGCAATCGACCACCGCGCCTGACACCAGGCCAGAGTGCTTGCAACATACGTTTTTGCATGTCGGTCAGTGCCGCCAAATCAGCCTGACGGCGCAACCATGGGATATCTGGGTGTCTGCGCACAATGCCAGAAGCCGTGCAAGGTGCATCTAACAAAATGGCATCCCAAGGTCGCCCGTCCCACCAATCGGCGGGTGTTAAAGCATTGGCACAACGTACCTCGGCTTTCAATTGCAAACGCTGCAAATTTTCACGTACCCGCTGACAACGGGCTTCTTCGACATCGATGGCCAGCAGATCCAAATTTGCCAGCTCCAGCAAATGCGCCGTCTTGCCTCCGGGAGCGGCACAGGCATCCAGCACCCGCAATCGAGGGCTGTCGCTCGGTTGCAGACCTGTCAACAACAATGGAGCAGCCATTTGTGCACCAGGGTCTTGCACCGAACACCAACCTTGCTCAAAACCCGGCAATGTATGCACCGCTTGAGGCTGGGCAAGCACCAACCCGCTAGGTCCGCAGCGTTTAGAGACCAATCCCTGCGTCAACCAAACCGCTTGTAAATTGTCCACCGTTTGCTGTCGGCAGTTGACACGAACGGCCATGGGAGCCGCTTGTTGGCTTGCGCCCAGCACTGCCTGCCAGTGCATCGGATGGTCTTGTTGTAGGGTTTTGATCCACCAGTCGGGATGGTTCCAACGGGCGGACAAGTCGGCTTCACTTTGGCTGATCCATTGGAACCGTTCACGATCAAAACGGCGCACACACGCGTTGATGAAGCCTGCCTGAGCCCGTGTGGCTGGATCACGCTTGGCCGCCTCTACCAATTGGTTTACCAGGGTATGGATGGGGTACATGCCTTGGGTATCTGGCAATGCCAGCGCCAAACCCACGCACAATAAATCGTCCACCGGCGCAGGCGGTGAGCGTTGCACCAAAGCTTTTTGGACAACCAGTGTGCGGCCCCATTGCCGCAAAACCGCGAACAACAAGGCTTGCGCCGCGGGTCGCATGGCAGGCGACACACCCGCCAATGCCTGCACATGGTTACGACCTTGACGAAAGATCCGCAAGGCTTTGGCACAAGCTTGCAATTGTTGCCACAAAGGCGGCGACAAACCAGCGCCAGATTCGTCCTCGGTCGTTGGTGTCACAACGGAGTTGCCGCTTGAAATTGAAACAACTTGGCAAGCAATGCCGCAGGGTATTGCACAATCGCTTGGTTGTACTCCTTGATGGCTGCATTGAAGCGAGCGAGTTCAGGCTGCACCAGCAAGTCCAGTTCCAGCCAACGCTGTTTCAAATGAGACGGGATGTTGATGTAATAAACATCCGGGTGTATCAATGCTGCCCAGGCATCTTGTAATTCGGCGGCAGCATCGTGCAGGGCTTGCGCGCTATCGGCGTCCAAGGTATGCGACTGCATACGGGCCAATGCCACGGTGGACAGCCCGGCGGCCACTTGCAACCGAGCCCAATGGCTGTGTCCCAAGTCAGAGCTGACTGGGCTGTCCCACAACTGAGGAGCAGCAGCAGCGGCCGTGACCGCTTGCTGCACCACTTCTTGGTACTCCAACAATACCACCTGCAATGGACCAAATTGTTGCTTGATCTGAGCACGCAATCGCACCAGTCTGTTGTAGGCACCCAGTGCCCAAAACACCAGCAGCGCAAAAAAGATCCAAAACCAGCGCGATAGCAACATGATTTCAAGCCTTACCGAACAAGGGTAGTCAAACTGTGGGATTCCAGCCCTGTCAGGCTGCAATGCTCAGTCTGCCGGCGTCTCTTCGGTGCTGCCTTCTTGCTGTTGCGCCAAGGCCAGTTCTTGCGCTTCGTTCTCAGCAATGGCGCGTCTCTCGGCCTCGTCCATCAAGTCCTTGGCTTTGCGCGCTTGGTGATAAGCCATGCCAGAGCCGGCAGGAATCAATCGACCCACAATGACATTTTCTTTCAAACCACGCAATTCATCGCGCTTGCCCATGATGGCGGCTTCAGTCAGCACACGGGTGGTTTCCTGGAAGGAAGCCGCGCTGATAAAGCTGTCCGTTGACAAGGATGCTTTGGTGATACCCAACAACAAATTGGTATAAGTCGCGGGCATCTTGCCTTCGCTGAGCAGCGCTTCATTGGTGTTGAGCATCTCCGAACGTTCAACCTGTTCACCGCTGATGTAGGTGGTGTCGCCAGGGTTGTCCACGACCACACGGCGCAGCATCTGACGAACAATCACTTCAATGTGTTTGTCGTTGATCTTCACACCTTGCAAACGGTACACATCTTGCACTTCATCGACGATATAGCGCGCCAGCTCTTCGATGCCCAACAAACGCAAGATGTCTTGCGGGTCAGCCGGTCCGTCCACAATGCTTTCGCCTTTGTTGACCACTTGGCCTTCGTGCACCACGATATTTTTCTCTTTGGGAATGAGTTCTTCCCAGACCTTGCCTTCAGGGTCGGTGATTTGCAAACGGATCTTGCCTTTGGTTTCCTTGCCAAAGGAGACCGTGCCAGTCATCTCGGCCAAGATACCTTTGTCCTTGGGCGAACGCGCTTCGAACAACTCGGCCACACGCGGCAAACCACCGGTGATGTCACGGGTTTTTTGACCTTCGACAGGAATACGCGCCAGCACTTCGCCTGGGCCCACATCTTGTCCATCACGCACCTGAATCAATGCACCGACTTGGAAGCCGATGGTCACGGAATGGTCGGTTCCGGGAATCTTCACTTCCTTGCCGGATGCGTCAATCAGCTTGACCTGCGGACGAACCACTTTGGTCGATCCGCGTCGCTTGGGATCGATCACCACCAGCGTAGACAAGCCAGTGACTTCGTCTAACTGCTTGGCAACGGTCAATCCTTCTTCGACATTCTCAAAGCGAACTTGACCAGCGAATTCGGTGATCACAGGACGTGTCAACGGATCCCAGTTGGCCAAAAGGGTACCTGCCTTGATAGTTTGGTCCGGCTTGATCGTCAATATGGCACCATAAGGCACTTTATGGCGCTCGCGCTCGCGGCCTTGTTCGTCATGTATGACGATTTCACCTGAACGTGAAATCACCACCAGTTCGCCCTTGCTGTTGGTGACGTAACGCATGGTGGCATTAAAGCCAATCACGCCGTTTGATTTAGCGTCCACACTGGAAGCCACCGCTGCACGCGAGGCAGCACCACCAATGTGGAAGGTACGCATGGTCAACTGTGTGCCAGGCTCACCGATGGACTGCGCAGCAATCACACCGACCGCTTCGCCGACGTTGACCAATCCACCACGGCCCAGATCTCGGCCATAGCATTTGGCACACAGACCGAAGCGAGTTTCGCAATTGAGTGCGGTACGGACTTTGATTTCATCCACGCCCAATTGTTCGA
The DNA here is from genome assembly GCA_046082145.1 of Limnohabitans sp. GTDB lineage: Bacteria > Pseudomonadota > Gammaproteobacteria > Burkholderiales > Burkholderiaceae_C > Limnohabitans. The sequence continues at coordinate 5,592 of JBJTXF010000129.1, forward strand.
TGTCATCGATCAAATCTTCGTCCAAGATGTCCCCCGCGGGCACCAACACTTCGCGGGTTTCAGGATGCAACACGTCTTCAGCCACGGTGCGTCCCAATACCCGGTCGCGCAATGACTCGATCACTTCGCCGCCTTCGACAATCGCACGCATCAATTGACCGTCGGCGGTGCCGCAGTCTTCTTCGATCACCACCAAGTCTTGGGTCACGTCCACCAAACGGCGTGTCAAGTAACCCGAGTTGGCGGTTTTGAGCGCGGTATCGGCCAGACCCTTACGCGCACCGTGTGTCGAAATGAAGTACTGCAACACATTCAAACCTTCACGGAAGTTGGCCGTGATCGGTGTTTCAATGATGGAGCCATCGGGCTTGGCCATCAAGCCGCGCATACCCGCGAGCTGACGGATTTGCGCAGCTGAACCGCGAGCGCCCGAATCGGCCATCATGTAGATAGAGTTGAAAGACTCTTGCTCCACTTCATGACCATGGCGGTTCACGGTTTTTTCCTTGCGCAGTTGGTCCATCATGACTTTGGAGACAGCGTCTCCAGCCTTGCCCCAGATGTCCACCACTTTGTTGTAACGCTCGCCGGAAGTCACCAAGCCGGAAACATATTGTTGTTCGATGTCCTTGACTTCCTTCTCTGCCCCGTCAATGATCGCGTTTTTCTCGGAGGGCACCAACATGTCATCGATACAAATGGAGATGCCAGCGCGGGTGGCCAGACGGAAACCGTTTTGCAACAACTTGTCGGCGAACACCACGGTCTCTTTGAGGCCGCATTTGCGAAACGACGTGTTGATGAGTTTGGAAATTTCTTTTTTCTTCAGCGCCTTGTTCAAGTGACTGAACGGCAAACCGCGCGGCAAAATTTCAGACAACAAGGCCCGTCCCACTGTGGTTTCAACGAGCGAGGTGCTGCTTGAGAATTCGCCGGTGACCTTGTCTTTGGTCCATTCGGTCATGCGCACAGTGATCTTGGCGGTCAACTCAACCACGCCTGCATCAAGTGCGCGCTGCACTTCACCAATGTCAGCGAACACGAGGCCTTCGCCTTTGCCGTTGATACGTTCACGGGTGGTGTAGTAAAGCCCCAGCACCACGTCTTGTGACGGCACGATAGACGGCTCGCCGTTGGCGGGGAACAGCACATTGTTGGACGCCAGCATCAAGGTGCGTGCTTCCATTTGTGCTTCGACCGACAGCGGAACGTGAACCGCCATTTGGTCGCCGTCGAAGTCGGCGTTGAACGCGGAACACACCAACGGGTGCAACTGAATCGCCTTACCTTCGATCAAGATAGGCTCGAATGCTTGAATACCCAAGCGGTGCAGGGTTGGTGCGCGGTTGAGCAACACAGGATGCTCTTTGATGACCTCTTCCAAAATGTCCCACACCACGGGTGTGCCGGCTTCGACTTCTTTCTTGGCCGCTTTGATGGTGGTGGCAATGCCCATCAACTCCAATTTGCTGAAGATAAAGGGTTTGAACAATTCCAACGCCATCAATTTGGGCAGACCGCATTGGTGAAGTTTGAGGGTAGGACCGACCGTGATGACAGAACGGCCAGAGTAGTCGACGCGTTTGCCCAACAGGTTTTGACGGAAACGGCCTGACTTGCCTTTGATCATGTCGGCAAGCGACTTGAGCGCGCGCTTGTTGGCGCCGGTCATGGCTTTGCCACGGCGACCGTTGTCCAACAAACTGTCGACCGCTTCTTGCAACATGCGTTTTTCGTTGCGGGCGATGATTTCGGGCGCATTCAATTCAAGCAAACGGCGCAAACGGCTGTTGCGGTTGATGACACGGCGGTACAAATCGTTCAAATCAGAGGTAGCGAAGCGACCACCATCCAATGGCACCAGCGGACGCAAATCTGGCGGCAACACCGGCAGCACAGACAACACCATCCATTCAGGTTTGATGCCGGATTTTTTGAAAGCCTCGAGCACTTTCAAGCGCTTGGCGTTTTTCTTGATCTTGATTTCAGAGCCGGTCAAATCGTTGCGGAGTTTTTCAATCTCCATGTCGATTTCCAAACCTTCGAGCAAATCACGCACGCCTTCCGCACCCATCTTGGCTTGGAATTCGTCGCCGAGTTCGATGCGTTTGGCTTCGTACTCGTCCTCGGTCAGGATGGCGTATTTCTTCAAGGAGGTCATGCCGGGGTCGGTCACGACATATGCTTCGAAATACAACACGCGTTCGATGTCACGCAGTGTCATGTCCAACACCAAGCCCAAACGGCTGGGCAGGGATTTCAAAAACCAGATATGGGCGCAAGGGGCGGCCAAATCGATGTGGCCCATGCGGTCACGACGCACCTTGGTTTGGGTGACTTCAACGCCGCACTTTTCGCAAATCACGCCACGGTGTTTCAAACGTTTGTATTTGCCGCACAAACATTCGTAGTCCTTGATTGGACCAAAAATCTTGGCGCAAAACAAGCCGTCACGTTCAGGCTTGAAAGTGCGGTAGTTGATGGTCTCGGGTTTTTTGACTTCGCCAAAAGACCAAGAGCGGATTTTTTCCGGAGAAGCCAGTCCAATTTTGATGGCATCGAAATGCTCATCAGGAGTGAACTGCTTAAAGAGGTCGAGTAATGATTTCATGAACGCTCCAACTCAATATCGATGCCCAACGAACGGATTTCTTTGACCAACACATTGAACGATTCGGGCATGCCCGCTTCGATCGCGTGTTCGCCTTTGACAATGTTTTCGTAGACCTTGGTGCGTCCCTGCACATCGTCGGATTTGACGGTGAGCATTTCTTGCAGGGTGTAGGAAGCACCATAGGCCTCGAGTGCCCAGACCTCCATCTCGCCAAAACGCTGTCCGCCGAATTGGGCTTTGCCGCCCAACGGTTGTTGTGTGACCAGGCTGTAAGGGCCAGTAGAGCGTGCATGCATTTTGTCGTCGACCAAGTGGTGCAACTTGAGCACATGCATGTAACCAACCGTGGTGGGTCGATCAAACGCTTCGCCTGTGCGGCCGTCAAACAAATGCGCTTGGGTGCGCGCAGGGGTCAACCCCTTGGCTTGCACAATGTCATCAGGGTAAGCCATTTTGAGCATGGCACGGATGTCTTCTTCGGAAGCCCCATCAAACACCGGGGTGGCAAACGGTATACCCAATGACAAGTTGTGCGCCATTTCCTTCACGTCTTTGTCAGCCAAACGGGTCAAGTCTTCTTGGTGTCCGGTGGTGTTATACAAAGATTCCAGGAAGCCTCGAATTTCTGCGGCTTTGGCTTCTTCTTGCAACATGTGACCGAGTTGCTCGCCGATACCTTTGGCGGCCCAACCCAAATGCACTTCGAGCACCTGACCGACGTTCATGCGCGAGGGCACGCCCAGTGGGTTGAGCACGATGTCTACCGGAGTACCGTCGGCCATGTAAGGCATGTCTTCCACCGGCACGATTTTGGATACCACGCCTTTGTTGCCATGGCGGCCGGCCATTTTGTCGCCGGGTTGCAAACGGCGCTTGACGGCCAAATACACCTTGACCATTTTCAACACACCAGCAGGCAATTCATCGCCTTGGGTGAGTTTTTTGCGCTTCTCTTCAAACGCCAGATCAAAGCTGTGACGGGTTTGCTCCAGCGCGTTTTTGATCGATTCGAGCTGCGAGGCCACGTCTTCATCGGCGGGACGGATGTCAAACCAATGGAACTTCTCCACAGAGGCCAAATAGTCTTTGTCGATTTTTGTGCCTTTGGGCAACTTGTTCGGGCCACCGTTGGCCACTTTGCCGACAAGCAATTTATGGATACGGTCGAAAGCATCTGCTTCCACAATACGCAACTGGTCGTTCAAATCGAGACGGAAACGCTTGAGTTCATCGTCAATGATTTGTTGCGCACGCTTATCGCGCACGATACCTTCTCGGGTGAACACTTGCACATCGATGACCGTGCCTTGCGAGCCTTGGTCAACACGCAAGGATGTGTCTTTCACGTCGGATGCTTTTTCACCAAAAATGGCTCGCAAGAGTTTTTCTTCTGGGGTCAGCGTGGTCTCACCTTTGGGCGTGACTTTGCCCACCAAGACGTCGCCCGGTTGCACTTCTGCGCCCACAAAAATGATGCCGGACTCGTCCAGACGGTTGAGTTGTTGCTCCGCCAGATTGGGGATGTCGCGCGTGATTTCTTCGGCACCGAGTTTGGTGTCGCGCGCCATCACCACCAATTCCTCAATGTGGATGGATGTGTATCGGTCTTCAGCCACCACGCGCTCGGAAATGAGGATGGAATCTTCAAAGTTGTAACCGTTCCAAGGCATGAAAGCGACCAACATGTTTTGACCCAAGGCCAATTCGCCCAAGTCGGTGGAAGCGCCGTCAGCGATCACATCGCCTTTTGACAACTTGTCGCCGCGCTTAACGATAGGGCGTTGGTGAATGTTGGTGTTTTGGTTGGAGCGCTGGTACTTGATGAGGTTGTAAATATCCACGCCCACTTCACCGGCTTGCGTTTCTGAATCATTGACGCGAACCACGATACGGGTAGCGTCGATGTAATCCACCACACCGCCACGCAAAGCGGTGACAACTGTGCCAGAGTCAATCGCCGCCACACGCTCAATACCGGTTCCGACAAACGCTTTTTCGGGACGCAATACGGGTACCGCTTGGCGCTGCATGTTGGCACCCATCAAAGCGCGGTTTGCATCGTCATGCTCAAGGAACGGCACCAATGATGCGGCCACGGACACGATTTGTGCGGGAGACACATCCATGTAGTGAACACGCTCTTTGCTGCACAAAATCGATTCGCCTTTTTCACGGGCTGAAACCAACTCGCCAGTCAATCGGTCTTCTTTGTCGAGCGTGGCATTGGCTTGTGCAATCACATATTTCGCCTCTTCAATCGCTGACAGGTAATCGATTTCCTTGGTGACCTGTCCGTTGTGCACGCGGCGGTAAGGGGTTTCGATGAAACCGTATTCATTGAGTCGTGCATACAACGACAACGAATTGATCAGGCCAATGTTCGGGCCTTCAGGTGTTTCAATCGGGCAGACTCGGCCATAGTGGGTGACGTGTACATCACGCACTTCAAAGCCTGCACGCTCACGTGTCAAACCGCCTGGGCCCAAGGCTGATACACGGCGTTTGTGCGTGATTTCAGACAAAGGATTGGTCTGGTCCATGAATTGCGACAACTGGGATGCACCAAAAAACTCTTTGAGTGCCGCAGAAATCGGTTTGCTGTTGATCAGATCATGCGGCATCAAGGGCTCTTGTTCGGCCTGACCCAAACGCTCTTTCACGGCCTTTTCAATGCGGGCCAAACCAGTGCGGTATTGGTTTTCAGCGAGCTCACCCACGCATCGCACACGGCGATTGCCCAAATGGTCGATATCGTCGACTTCGCCACGGCCATTGCGCAAATCAACCAGGATTTTGACCACCGCCAAAATGTCTTCGTTGTTCAACACCATGGGGCCGGTGCTTTCGTCGCGGCCCACGCGGGCGTTGAATTTCATGCGACCGACACGCGACAAATCGTAAGTGTCTGGGTTATAGAACAAACGCTGGAACAGGGCTTGCACTGCGTCTTCGGTGGGCGGCTCGCCGGGGCGCATCATGCGATAGATGGCCACACGCGCGGCAAACTCATCGGCGGTTTCGTCGATACGCAATGTTTGCGAAATGTAAGCGCCTTGGTCGAGTTCGTTGGTGTAGATACATTGCAAATCTTGCACGCCGCTGGCGCGCAATTTTTTCAACAGCACTTCTGTCAATTCATCATTAGCCTTGGCGATGATTTCGCCAGTTTCTTCGTCAACAATATTGCGGGCCACGACGCGGCCAACCAGGAAGTCTTCGGGCACACTGATGTGGGTGGTACCCGATTGCTCGAGGTCACGCGTGTGGCGCGCAGTGATGCGTTTGTCTTTGGCGACAACCACATTTCCGCTCTTGTCAGTGATGTCAAAACGCGCGACTTCACCGCGCAAACGCTCAGCCACAAATTCCATTTGTGCGCCGCTGTCCATCAAACGGAAGTTGTCGTTGACAAAGAAGTTGGCGAGGATGGCCTCAGGCGTGAGGCCAATGGCTTTGAGCAAAATGGTGACAGGCATTTTACGGCGACGGTCGACGCGGAAATACAAAATGTCTTTCGGGTCGAATTCATAGTCCAACCAAGAGCCACGGTAAGGAATGATGCGCGCTGAAAACAGCAATTTGCCAGAGCTGTGTGTTTTGCCTTTGTCGTGCTCGAAGAAAACTCCTGGTGAGCGGTGCAATTGGGACACGATGACACGCTCGGTACCGTTGATAATGAACGAGCCTTTGTCGGTCATCAAAGGCACTTCGCCCATGTAGAC
>JBJTXF010000130.1:0-6116 GCA_046082145.1 Limnohabitans sp.
ACGGTCCGGTGCTTTCTTGAAAACACCTTCGGCTTTGTCGGTATTCACATCGACCCAAGCCGGCATGCCCACTTGAGTGGCCAGTTGCAGGGCTTCAATGACACGACCCTGCTTTTTGGATTTGTCGCGTACGCCGACCACATCGCCGGCCTTGACCAAGTAAGACGGGATGTTGACCGAGTGGCCGTTGACGGTGATGGCTTTGTGAGAGACGAGTTGACGCGCTTCGGCACGGGTGGACCCAAAACCCATGCGATACACCACATTGTCTAAACGCGATTCAAGCAATGACAACAGGTTGGAGCCGGTATTGCCCTTTTGCTGGTCTGCTAAGGCGAAATAGCGTCGGAACTGACGTTCCAACACGCCATACATGCGTTTGACTTTTTGTTTTTCACGCAACTGCAAACCGAAATCAGACATGCGTTGACCGGAGGTGCGGCCATGCTGTCCGGGCTTGCTGTCGAATTTGGCTTTGTCAGAAATCGCGCGCCGCGCGCTTTTCAAAAACAAGTCCGTGCCTTCACGGCGAGAGAGTTTGGCCTTGGGGCCGAGGTAACGTGCCACTTGATCTTCCTTTGTGTCATCTGCCCGCTTTCATGGCGGGGAGCCACTGACGGCTGTCAGCAGCGGTGGGCTTGGTGAAAAAAATCAGATGCGACGGCGCTTTTGCGGACGGCATCCGTTGTGCGGAACCGGTGTCACATCAGAAATGGAATTGATGCGAATACCCAAGGCGGCCAACGCACGAACCGAAGACTCGCGGCCGGGGCCGGGGCCTTTGATTTCGACATCGAGGTTCTTGATGCCTTGATCCATGGCCGCACGTCCAGCCACTTCAGATGCCACCTGAGCAGCAAATGGTGTGGACTTGCGTGAGCCCTTGAAACCTTGTCCACCGGACGATGCCCATGACAACGCATTGCCCTGGCGATCGGTGATGGTGATGATGGTGTTGTTAAAAGAAGCATGCACGTGGGCGATGCCATCCGCCACATTCTTGCGGACTTTCTTGCGCACGCGCTGTGCGGCTGAGTTGACGGGTGCTTTTGCCATGGGGGTCCCTCAGTTATTTCTTCAATGCAGCGGCAGCCTTGCGGGGGCCTTTGCGTGTACGTGCGTTGGTGCGGGTGCGCTGGCCGCGCAAGGGCAACCCACGGCGATGGCGGAAACCCCGGTAGCAACCGATGTCCATCAAACGCTTGATGTTCATGGTGGTTTCGCGGCGCAAATCACCTTCGATGGTGAAGTGAGCTATTTGATCGCGGATTTTTTCTAAGTCAGCGTCTGTCAAATCTTTGATTTTTTTCGCATAAGCAATGCCGCAGGCTTCGCAAATTTTGCGTGCGCGGGTGCGGCCAATGCCGAAAATAGATGTCAAGCCCACTTCTGTGTGCTTGTGCGGAGGAATGTTAATACCTGCGATACGTGCCATGAGTAACCTCTTGAATGCGTTATGCGATCAGCCTTGACGCTGCTTGTGACGCGGATCGGTGCAAATGACCCGCACCACGCCTTTGCGGCGGATGATCTTGCAGTTGCGGCAAATTGTTTTGACCGAAGCCGAAACTTTCATTTCACTCTCCTAAAAACCAGGGACACACCCCTTGTGTATCCCTAACCATCCAAAACATTCCCCGCTTTATTTAGCGCGGAACACAATTCTTGCCCTGCTCAAGTCGTAGGGCGTCATTTCCACTGTCACTTTGTCTCCCGGCAGGATGCGGATGTAGTGCATTCGCATCTTGCCGGATATGTGTCCAAGCACCACATGACCGTTTTCCAGTTTGACCCGGAAAGTGGCATTGGGGAGGTTTTCAACCACCTCTCCCTGCATCTGTATGACATCGTCCTTCGCCATGCGCCCCCATCAACCCCCTGGCGCCATTTTGAAATTGGCTTTTTTCAACAACGATTCATACTGCTGGCTCATCAAATAGTTTTGCACCTGGGCCATGAAGTCCATGGTCACCACCACAATAATCAACAGAGACGTTCCGCCGAAATAGAACGGCACGTTGTACTTGAGGATGAGGAATTCCGGCACCAAACACACAAAAGTGATGTAGATCGCACCTGCAAGCGTCAATCGAAGCAAAATTTTGTCGATGAACTTAGCGGTTTGGTCGCCTGGACGAATGCCGGGTATGAAACCACCGCTTTTCTTCAAATTGTCTGCCGTTTCACGGCTATTGAACACCAAGGCCGTGTAAAAAAAGCAGAAAAACACAATCGCCACGGCATACAGCAAAATGTATAACGGCTGACCTGGGGACAAGGCAGCAGAGATGTCTTTGAGCCAATTGAGGCTTGAGCCCGCACTGAACCAGCTGACGATGGTCGACGGCAACAAAATGATGGAGGACGCAAAAATAGGCGGAATCACACCCGACATATTGAGCTTGAGCGGCAAGTGAGAGGACTGGCCGCCATAGACTTTGTTGCCGACTTGTCGACGCGCGTAATTGACCAAGATTTTGCGTTGCCCGCGCTCGACATACACCACAAAGTAAGTGATGGCCGCCACCAAAACCACAATCAACAAAGACACAATGATGCTCATCGCGCCAGTGCGGACCAATTCCAGTAATCCACCGATAGACTGCGGCAAGCCCGCCGCAATGCCCGCAAAAATGATGATGGAAATACCGTTGCCCAAACCACGCTCGGTGATTTGTTCACCAAGCCACATCAAAAACATGGTTCCCGCTGTCAGCGACACCATGGCAGTGACACGAAATCCCATGCCAGGCGCATTCACCAAACCGGCAGAGGATTCGAGCGCAACAGCGATGCCCAACGACTGAAACACCGCCAAGCCCAAGGTGCCATAGCGGGTGTATTGGGTGATTTTGCGGCGACCGGCTTCGCCTTCTTTTTTCAGCGCCTCCATGCTAGGCACCACATAAGACATCAATTGCATGATGATCGAAGCCGAGATGTATGGCATGATGCCCAGCGCAAAAATACTGAAGCGCGACAACGCCCCGCCTGAGAACATGTTAAAGAGGTTGAGAATGCCGCCTTCTTGGCCTTTGAAGAGTTGTTGCAATTGGTTGGGGTCGATACCGGGCACGGGAATATGTGTGCCAATGCGATACACCACCAAGGCGAGCAATAAAAAGATCAGCCGGCGACGCAAGTCTCCGTACTTGTCAGTTTTGCCTAGGGATGCGCCTGTTGCCAAGGGTTACTTTCTGTGACGTTAAGCGACCGAACCGCCAGCAGCTTCGATCGCGGCTTTGGCACCCGCTGTAGCACCAATACCGTTCAATTTGACTGCACGAGAAATGTTTCCCGTTTTAATGACTTTGACCACTGTGGCCAATTGGCTGACGAGTCCAGCGGTTTTCAAAGTCAACATATCGATGTCATTGGATGTCAAAGTCTGCAAGGCAGACAAAGTGACTTCCTCGTTGTAACGAAGCGTGCTTGATTTGAAACCACGCTTTGGCAAACGCCGTTGCAAAGGCATTTGACCACCTTCAAAACCGACTTTGTGGTAGCCCCCTGAACGTGACTTTTGACCCTTGTGACCGCGACCAGCGGTTTTGCCCAGACCAGAGCCAATACCGCGACCGACACGGCGGCGGTTTTTGCGAGAGCCATCTGCGGGCTTGATTTGATTGAGTTGCATGGCTGTGGCCTTTAGAGAACTTTGACCAGGTAGCTGATCTTGTTGATCATGCCGCGCACCGCAGGCGTGTCCTGCAATTCACTGGTGCTGCCGATCTTGCGCAAACCCAAACCACGCACAGTGGCGCGGTGGGACTCTTTGGTGCCAATCGGGCTGCGCACCAATTGCACCTTGACGGTTGATGTAGATGTGCTCATGTCGCTGCTCCCGGTTTAGACGAAGAGATCTTCGACGCTCTTGCCACGCTTAGCCGCCACTTCGGCAGCGGTGGTGGATTTGACCAAGGCATCCAATGTGGCGCGCACCATGTTGTAAGGGTTGGATGAACCATGGCTTTTGGCCACGATATCGGTAATGCCCATGACTTCAAACACTGCACGCATAGGGCCACCCGCAATGATGCCGGTACCTTTGGGTGCTGGCGCCATTTGCACATTGGCCGCACCATGGTGACCTGATACGTTATGGTGAATAGTGCCGTTTTTCAATGACACTTTGTGCATATTGCGACGGGCTTCTTCCATGGCCTTTTGCACGGCGGCCGGTACTTCTTTGGATTTGCCTTTACCCATACCCACGCGACCGTCACCATCGCCCACCACAGTCAATGCAGCAAAGCCGAGAATACGACCGCCCTTGACCACTTTGGTGACGCGGTTGACCGCAATCATTTTTTCTTTCAGACCGTCGTCACGACTGTCGTCTTGCACTTTTGCTTGAACTTTTGCCATGTTGTTATCCGTGTCGGTTAGAACTGTAAGCCGGCAGCACGCGCAGCATCGGCAAGGGCTTTGACGCGCCCGTGATAGGCAAAACCTGCACGGTCAAAAGCAACTTTTTCCACGCCTGCTGCCCGGGCTTTTTCAGCAATGCGTTTGCCAATGACTTCTGCCGCCGTTTGGTTGCCGCCTTTGCCGACGGCTCCCAGAGATTGACGCACCTCGGATTCAGCAGTGGATGCGGTGGCGATCACTTTGGTGCCGTCGCCGGAAATGACGCTGGCGTAGATATGTAAGTTGGTGCGATTGACCGTCAAACGCGCAACGCCTTGGGTGGCGATACGGAGGCGGGTTTGGCGCGAACGGCGCAGACGCTGCTGTTTTTTGCTTAGCATGTTGCAGCTCCTTATTTTTTCTTAGTCTCTTTGATCGTGATCTTTTCGTCCGCATAACGGATGCCTTTGCCCTTGTAAGGCTCGGGCGGACGAACAGCGCGAATTTCGGCAGCGATTTGACCCACACGTTGGCGGTCAGCACCTTTGATCACCACCTCTGTGGGCGACGGTGTTTCCACCTTAATGCCAGAAGGCATATCGATATTGACAGGGTGCGAATAGCCGACAGCAAGGTTCAACTTGGCACCTTGTGCGGCGGCTTTATAACCTACACCGACCAGGCTGAGTTTTTTCTCGAAACCTTTGGTGACGCCGACAAGCATGTTGTTGACCAGCTGGCGAAGCGTGCCACTCATGGCATTGGCCTCACGGCTGTCATTGGCAGGCTCGAACGTGAGTGTGTCGGCTTGACGCACAACTTTCACCAACGCATGGTTCGCAACAGAGAGTTGACCACCAGCGCCTTTGACGCTGATGTGTTGTTCGGTCATGGTCACGTCCACTCCTGCGGGAACGGTGACGGGCATTTTGGCGACGCGGGACATGTGTATATCTCTCCCTTAAGCCACGTAACAAAGGACTTCGCCGCCCACGCCTGTGGCGCGCGCTTTGCGATCGGTCATGACACCTTTTGGCGTGGTGACAATTGCCACACCCAAACCATTCATGACTTGAGGAATGGCATCGTGCCCTTTGTAAACGCGCAACCCGGGACGTGACACACGCTCGATGCGCTCAATCACAGGGCGGCCTGCGTAATACTTTAGGGATATTTCCAATTCGGATTTACCCTCGTCGGTTTTGACGCGAAAACCATCGATATAGCCTTCGTCTTTCAACACCTGAACAATGGCAATTTTGACCTTGGAGGATGGCACCGACACGGTCGGCTTGGCCACCATTTGCGCGTTACGGATACGCGTCAACAAGTCGGCAATGGGATCACTCATGCTCATATCGAATTTCTCCTGCCTGCTTACCAGCTGGCTTTGGTGATGCCGGGAATTTGGCCTGCAAAGGCCATTTCACGGATCTTGGCGCGACCCAAACCAAACTGACGGAAGGTGCCACGGGGGCGGCCTGTGATGGCACAGCGATTGCGCTGGCGTGTCGGGTTGGCATTGCGGGGCAACTTTTGCAATTCCAGGCGCGCCGCTGCGCGCTCTTCGTCGCCGCGTTTAAAGTCGGATGCAATTGCTTTCAGCTCCGCGTGTTTTTTCGCGTACTTGGCAACCAGTTTGTCACGCTTGAGCTCACGCTCGATCAAAGCTACTTTAGCCAAAGGGCACCTCAGTTCTTGAACGGGAAACGGAAAGCGGCGAGCAGTGCTTTGCACTCTTCGTCGGTCTTGGCCGTGGTGGTAAT